>JBAPXO010000148.1:0-5110 GCA_049284255.1 Solirubrobacteraceae bacterium
AGCCCTGTCCGGCCTTGCGTCCGTGATGTCCGGAGACGACCATCCGCTTGAGCAGCGGCGGGGGCGCGTATTCCGGCCGCTTGAACTCTTCGTAGAGCGAGTCGCAGACGGCATAGAGGACGTCGAGGCCGATGAAATCGCACAGGGTCAAAGGGCCCATGGGATGTCCGCAGCCCAGGCGCATGCCTTCGTCGATGTCCTCGCGGCTGGCGAACCCGTCCTCGTACATGCGCACGGCCGCCATCAGGTAGGGGACGAGCAGCATGTTGACGATGAAGCCCGACCGGTCCTTGGTGCGGATCGGTCGTTTGCCGATGCCGGTGGCGAAGTGCTCGGCGACGGTCACCGTCTGATCGTCGGTGTCCAGGGCGACGACGACCTCGACGAGCTTCATCACCGGGACGGGTGAGAAGAAGTGCAGGCCGATCACGCGCGCGGGGCGCTGGGTCCACGAGGCGATCTCGGCGATCGGGATCGAGGATGTGTTGGAGGCCAGAAACCGGGCGTCGGGAAGGAGCTGATCAAGCTGGGCGAACAGTCTGCCCTTCACGCGCGGGTCCTCGGTGACCGCCTCGAGCACGGCGTCCACACCTCCCAGATCGTCGATCTCGGTCGTGTAGGCGACCCGGTCGATGACCGCTTGACCGCCCTCGTCTGAGAGCTTTGACCGTGAAACCGCCCGGGCGACCGACCGCTCCAGCTGCGCCCGGGAGCGCGTGAGCGGTGCCTCTTCGGGCTCGTAGACGGTGACGTCGATTCCGGCGACGGCGGCCGACTCGGCAATGCCCGATCCCATGAAGCCCGCCCCCACGACCGCCACCCGCTCGATACTCGCTGAAGCGCTCATCCGGCCCGATTCTTACAGAGCGCCAGTGACCGCCGGCTCTATCCTCGCCGGACGGTGAAGCCGGCTTTGATCATCACCCATCTGGACGATCGACAGACCGGAATTGTGCCCGCCTGCCTACATCAGGCCGGCCTGGAGACGCTCGAGGTCGACGGGCTCGCCGACAGCGGGCTGCCCGGAATCACGGACATCGCGGGCGTCGTCTCGCTGGGCGGGCGGGTCAGTGCCACCCGTGCGGACAGCCACCCGTCGCTGGCGGCGGAGGTCAAGCTCATCTCGGCGGCCCTCGAGGCCGGGGTTCCCGTCCTCGGGATGTGCCTCGGGGCCCAACTCCTGGCGGTGGCCGCCGGGGGCGCGGTGAGGCCGATCGGGGAGATGTACGTCGGCTGGCCGGAGCTCTCGCCGCTGCCGGCCGGAGCAGGCGACCGCCTCGTCGGTGAGCTGCCGGCGACGCTGCCGGTGCTCGAGTGGCACGAGGACATGATCGAGTTGCCGCCGGGTGCCGTGGAGCTGGGCCGGACCCCGGCGCCGGGCGCGGCTCTGTTTGCGCTGCGCGACGCCCCGGCGTGGGGGAGCCAGGCGCATCTTGAGCTCGATCTGCGGATGCTCGTCGACACCTGGCTGGCCGGCCCCGACGACGCCGCCGAGATCGAGGCCGCCGGTCACGACATCGAGCACTTCCGAGCTCTCAGCCGCCATCACCTCAAGGGCCAGATGGCGGCGGCCCGACGCATCTTCCTCGGGTTCGGGAAGCTCGTGCGCGAGCGCGAGCTCAGTCGCCGGGGGCCTCGAAGCTGAGCCGGGGTCCGGTCTGGTTGCCGTCGACCGTGAACGTGGCCGTCGCGCGGTTGAGCTCGAAGGTGAGCGTCTGGCCGTCCTCGGTCGTGACCTCGAGCCGGCGCGCCTGCTCGTCGACGCTGTGCACGACGCCGCGCGCCGTCGACCCCAGGTAATCGATCCGGACCGGGCCGCCGACTTCGGGCATCGCGCGCAGCGCCACGCCGCCAGTGATAGCAGCCCGCTCCAGCAGCGCAAACCACCGCCCGGCCTCGCTCCATTGCCGCGCCACCAGCATCCCGGCAGCGCCGGCCGTGCCCCCAATGCCGGTTGCCGACACCTCCGCCCAGGCAAACCACTCGCCGCAGCAGTCCGCTGTCTCAAGGCGGATCCGAGTCTGCGCAGTGGGCCTGTCTGGCGCGTCGAGTTCGACGAGGATTTGCCCGGCGGGCGCCAGGAGCATCGCGATCCGCTCGAGCAGACGGACCGGCCGTCCGCCGATCCCGATGTTGCCGTCCAACAGCAGGGCGCTCTGCCAATGACCGGTGCCTGGCAGGTCATCGAACACCGAGGCCACGATCGCTGAAGCGCCGGTCCCTCGTGCCAGTCGCACGGCGGTGTCGGAGATGTCGACGCCGAGGCCGAAGACTCCCCGGCGAGTCAGGGCGTGCAGGTGACGTCCGGGGCCGCACCCGATGTCCAGCACGGGTCCGTTAAGGAATCGCAGGCAGCGCTCGTCGATCTCGTCGGCCGCCTGGAGCCAGCGCTCCACGTGCAGGCGGCGCGTGCTGCCGTCGGGGAAGCGCGCTCGGAGGGCGTCAGATCCGGCCGCGTCGAGGGTCTCGGAGTACAGCGCGAGCGAGCGGCTCACGTGATCTCCGCCAGCGCGCGGGCAAAGCGGGAGCCCAGGGCTTCGGCGGCCACGGCGTGGGCATCGGCGATCGTGTCGACGTCCCGGAGCGCGGGCTGCTCGTAGGTGGCCAGGCCCAGACTGCGAAAGCGCCGGCGCTGATGGTCCAGGGTCCAATCGGTGCTCATGGGGATGCCGCGGAAGGCATCCTGGTGAGCACGGTGCAGGCCGACGCTCCAGTAGCCGCCGTCGAGGGCGGGTCCAAGCACGGCGTCGAAGCCGGTCAGGGCGTGCACGCCCTCGGTGAGCAGCTCGGTCGTAAGCTGCGGGGTGTCCATCCCAACGAGGAGCGCCGGCCCCGCGACGTCCATGAAGGCGTGTCCCAGTCGCTCGGAGAGGTCCGCACCCCGCTGGGCGACGATCTCCAGCCCAGGGCGCCGCCACCGGCAGTCATCGCCGTCGAGGACCAACACCCGCCGCGCGGCCGGCGTCCGCGCCACCACGTCGAGCGTGTCGTGGAGCGCCGCCTCGGCCAGCCGGGCCGCCTGAGTGGGCGAGCACGGGGGGCACAGGCGCGTCTTGACCTCGCCGGGACGAGGATCCTTGGCGATCACTAGCAGCGAGACTCCGGTCATGCCGCCCGCAGCGGCGACCGAGCGAACTCCGCCATGCCGGCGGCGAAATCCTCCTCGACCGTGAAGTCGAGCTCCGCCGTGGCCTTGTCGACGGAGGCGAACACATGCCGGACGTCGCCAAGCCTGAAGTCGCCGGTTACCACCGGCTGGGGCGCGTCAGGACCGTGGGCCCGCGTGAGGGCCTGCGCCATCTGGAGAACGCTGCGCGGCCGTCCGCTGGCGACGTTGAAGGCGCCTGTGACCGTCTCCGGATTGGTCAGCGCCATGAGATTGGCGCGTGCCACGTCACGGACGTGGACGAAGTCACGCAGCTGGGCGCCGTCTTCGAACACGCGCGGCGCCTCGCCGCGCGCCAGCGAGCTTGCGAAGATCGAGGCGACTCCGGCGTAGGGAGTGTTCTGGGGCATTCGTGGTCCGTATACGTTGTGGTAGCGGAGCGTGACCACAGTCGCCTCGGATTCGCGCTCCAGGCAGCTGCACAGGTGCTCCTGGTGGAGCTTGGTGGCGGCGTAGAGGCTGCGGGGATCCAGGCGGGCTGCCTCCGGTACCGCGGCCGGCTGCAGCGGCCCCCTGCAGACCGGGCACCGGGGGTCAAAGCAACCGAGGCGCAGATCCGCGATCGTTCGGGGGCCAGGGGCCACCGGTCCGTGTTGCGGGCAGGCGTAAGCGCCCTCGCCGTAGACGACCATGCTGCTGGCCAGGATCAGCCGCCCCCCGAAGCGGTTAGCAGCCAGTGCGGCGAGGAGCCGCGCCGTGCCCAAGTCGTTGTGGTGAACGTAATCGGGGGCATCACCGATCTCCGTTCCGAGCCCCACCATCGCCGCCTGAT
The DNA here is from genome assembly GCA_049284255.1 of Solirubrobacteraceae bacterium. Lineage (GTDB taxonomy): Bacteria > Actinomycetota > Thermoleophilia > Solirubrobacterales > Solirubrobacteraceae > Palsa-465. The sequence continues at coordinate 3,939 of JBAPXO010000148.1, forward strand.
GGCAGACGGCGTCGACGCCCTCCACCGCGGCGGCGACAGCCTCGGGATCGGTGACATCGTCGATCAGATAGTCCGCGGCTGGGTTCAGGTAATCGGGCTCCGCGTGGTGGGCGAGTTCGAGCAATGAGTCGAGCACGACGACGTCATGCCCATCCTTAACGAGCAGGTCGACGACATGTGAGCCGATGAAGCCGGCGCCGCCGGTGACGAGGATCCTCACGCCGTGAACTTACGCTGCCCCCGGCGCGGCGGACCACTCGAGGCACCGGATTTTCGCTGCACGTAAGGTTTGGTCGCCTACGGTGGGCAGGGTGATTGAAGTCGTGCTGCCCGTGCTCGACGAGGCGGACGCGATCCCGTTCGTGCTCGCTCGCATGCCCCCGGGCTTCGAGCCGCTCGTCGTCGACAACGGCTCGTCTGACGGTTCGGCGCAGCTTGCTCGCCGGTTGGGCGCCCGCGTCATTTCAGAGCCTCGGCGGGGCTTCGGGGCGGCCTGCTTCGCGGGCTTGGCGGGCGCCCGCTCCGAGCTCGTGTGCTTCATGGACTGTGACGGCTCCTTGGATCCCACCGAGCTCGCGACCGTGGCCGATCCCGTGCTCAGGGCCCAGGCGGACCTTTGCCTCGGCGCCCGCCGCGCCGAACGGTCGGCGTGGCCGGTTCATGCCAGGATCGCCAACCGCGCGCTCGCCATCGAGCTTCGCCGCCGAACCGGGGTGCGCCTCACCGACCTCGGCCCGCTGCGCTGCGCCGCCCGCGAGCCGTTGCTCACGCTGGGCCTCCAGGATAGGGGCTTCGGGTGGCCGCTGGAGATGGTGCTCCGGGCCGCGGGCGCCGGCTGGCGGGTGGCCGAGGTGCCGGTCTCCTACCGTCCTCGCGCCGGAGGGAGATCGAAGGTCACCGGAACGGTGCGCGGAACCCTCCGCACGGTGCGCGACATGAGGGCCGTCCTCGGCGGCACGGCGTGAAGCTCCCGCACCGGCCGACCGGCGTCCGGCTGCCGCGGCTCCCCAGGCTGCCGCCGCTGCCCCGGCCGCCCCGCCTCTTCCCAGAGAATCCACCCCCTGGGCCGTTCCGGGCCGGCTTCTGGCGCAGTCCGCTACGCAGCACCTGGCTGACGTCGATCCTCGGATCCATGCTGCTGGGGCTGGTCGTCGTCGTCGCCCTCACGGGGT
>JBAPXO010000149.1:0-11688 GCA_049284255.1 Solirubrobacteraceae bacterium
TGACGGCCTCCCGTGACCGCTCGTCCGCGCTCCCAGCGACGTGCCCACCGAGCTAGATCTAAAGCGACTGCAAGCACTGCAGGAGGCTCTCGAGGCCGAGCCTGCGGAGATCGCCGCCACTCTCCAAGGAGAACTCGAGCGAGCGCTCGCACAGATCGACGCCGCGCTGCAGGCCGGAGACATGCCGATGATCGTCGAGGTGGCGCACGCCGCGCGCAACAGTGCGCTGGTGATCGATGCGCGTCCGGTGCTGGCTGATCTCGGCGAGCTCGAGGGATACGCCCGGCGCGGGGATCCCGAGGGGGCCGCGAGCGCCCGCAAGCGACTCGGCGACAGCTGGCAGGCGCTGCGGGCACGCCTGGCTGAGATCGCGGCGAAAACCGCTCTCTAGCAGGGGCAACCCACTCCGAAATTCGGAAAACTACGCAGCGCGCACCGGTAGTCGCCCTGGAGTCTCCACAAATGCTCCAATAACCGGGTCTTCGGTGAACGAATATGGTCAGATAGACACGGCATGAGCTGGACGACTTTCGCGGTGGTGGCGGCCGCTTTGGGCGTAGCTGCGTCGGGGGTGCTCGCGGTGGCACTGCGGCGGCTCGCCCGTGCCAACGCACTGTTGGCCGAACGCAACCGCGAGCTGGAGAACGCCGCCTCGGCCAGGGTCCGCTTTGTCTCCAGCATGTCCCACGAGTTGCGCACGCCGCTCAACGCGGTTATCGGATTCGCCGAACTGCTCGATGCCCAGCGCGCGGGCCCCCTCTCCAAGGCCCAGCGCGAGCACCTCGGGATCATCCGCGCCAGTGCCGCCCATCTCCTGACGCTGGCCGACGATGTGCTGGATCTGGCCAGCATCGATGCCGGCCACGTACGCATCGAGATCGAGCCCGTCCAGCCCGGCCGGATCGCCGAGCACTGCGTGACGTCGCTGCGTCCGCTGTTTCAGGAGCGCGGCGTCCAGGTCGAGCTCGAGGTGGCGGAGTTGGGCGCGGTCGCACTGGATCCCGCCCGCCTGCGCCAGGTGATGCTCAATTACCTCTCAAACGCCATCCGCTTCACCGAGCCCGGCGGCCGAGTTACGGTCAGGCTCGCTCACGAAGCCGGCGGCGTGCGGCTGGAGGTGAGCGACACCGGGATCGGGATCGCGCCCGAGGACCAGGAGCGGGTCTTCGACGAGTTCGTGCAGGTCGGTCGCCGCGCCCCTGACGGGAGCGGGCTCGGTCTGGCGATCACCAAAGAGATCGTTCAGGCCCAGGGCGGCCGGGTCGGGGTGCGCAGTCAGCCCGGTCTTGGCAGCACCTTCTACGCATGGCTGCCGGCCGGAAGTCTCGGCGCCGTCCCTGACCGTGTCCCTCCGGCCTCGCCTCGCCGGCGGCGGCCCGAGAAGACGCGGCGCGTGGGCACCCTCACCGCCTCGCATCGCTGATGCCTGCACATGCTCGCGCCGTGGCGGTCGTCGTCGACGACCACGAATACAGCCGCCGGTTAGTCGCTCACGCGCTGGGGGCCACCGGTTGGGAGGTACACGGAGCGAGCACCCTCGCCGAGGCGCGGGCTCTGGTCGCGCAGACGCGGCCGGCCGCGATCCTCCTCGATCTCCAGCTCCCCGACGGAAGCGGGCTGGACCTGCCCGCCACCTGTCGGTCAGCGACCGATCCTCGGCCGTGCGTGATCGTGGCGTGCACTGCCGGCCACAGGCACGACGACGAGCCGCGCGCGCTCGCCGCCGGCTGTGACGCCTATGTCAAAAAGCCCGTCGACGTGCACGCGCTCCCCGGGTTGCTGCGGTCGCTGCTGCGCGCGCGTGGCCTCGAGTCAGACGCCGTCAGTCCGGTGGCGTCTGCGCCCGCGCCTCTGCGACCAGACGACGCATGCCAGTCAGCCACCGTTCCGGCTGGGCTCCCTTGAGCGCCAGGTAGTTGGCCACCTCCTCATGCGGGAGGATCAGGAACCGCTCATCGCGCAATCCGGCGACCACGGCGTCGGCGACCTCTTCAGGCTCCTTGAGCCCGCCCGCGAGGAGCGGCGCCGCCCCCACGGGATCGTCGAGAGCGACATCTAGCATCGGCGTGCGCACCCCTTGGGGGCACAAGCAGGAGACCTTGATCCCATCGTCGGCGTAGGTGATCGACAGCCACTCCGCCACGGCCACCGCGGCGTGTTTGGTCATCGAATAGCTCAGGGCGGAGACCTGAGTGAGCAGACCGGCGGCCGAGGCGGTACTCAGCAGGTAGCCCTCCCCCCGCTCCACCATTCCCGGGAGGACAGCGCGGGCCGCCCATACGTGAGACATGACGTTCACCTCCCAGGTGCGCTGGAGCTCGCCGTCGGGCGCCTCCGGGCCGCCTGGCGGTCCCGCGATCCCCGCGTTGGAGAAGAACAAGTCGATCGGTCCTCCGTCGGACTGAGCCTTTTGGACCAGGGCTTCGATCTCTGACTCTCTGCTGACGTCGGTGGGCACCGCGAGGGCGCCGAGATCGGCAGCCACGGCATCCAACCGTTCGGCGTGCATGTCGGCCAGAACCAGACGCGCGCCCTCGGCGGCGAACCGGATCGAGCACGCGCGCCCAATCCCGCTTGCCGCCCCGGTGACGACCACGTGCTTGCCGGCCAGCTCCATGGCGGCAAAGACTATGCCCCCGCCAGGGTTGCCGCCGGCCCGTTAGCTACAAGCTGGCGCCGGCGAGGCTGCGAGCGCGCTGGCGCTCAGGGGTGATCCTCACGACGTTCCAGGCCAGGCCGATGCGCTGCATCCCGGCGATGATCAGGCCCGAAGGGTCGATCTCCCACCAGCGCAAGCCGTGGTAGGCCGACCGCGGGAAGGCATGGTGGTTGTGGTGCCAGGATTCTCCGAGCGACAGAACCGCCAGCCAGCCGACGTTGGTCGAGTGATCATCGACGTCGAAGCGACGGCTGCCGAAGAAGTGGCACACCGAGTTCACCGACCACGTGATGTGGTGCACGAAGAAGATCCGCACCAGGCCACCCCACACGAGGCCCCGCAGCGCGCCGTCGAGCGTGAAGCCGTGCACGACGAAGCCCGCCACCGTGGGGACGAGTAGGGACAGGAACGCCAGCAGTGGGAAGTTGCGACCGATCCTGCGCATCGCGGGATCCTCGTAGAGCTCGGTGGCGTAGCGCTTCCAGTCGGCCTGTCCCTGAGTCTCGAGCAGCCAACCGACATGGGCGTGCCACAGACCTGCCAGCCCACTGCCATGCCCGACATGGGGGCTGTGGGGATCACCTTCGCGGTCGGTGTTGGCGTGGTGCTTGCGGTGGTCGGCGACCCAGTCCATCACCGAACCCTGGACCGAGAGTGAGCCCATGATCGCGAACATGCGCTCCAGCCACGGGTAGGTGGCAAAGGCACGATGCGTGAGCAGACGGTGATAGCCGACGGTCACTCCGACCGCGGTAATCAGGTACATGACCAGGAGGATCGCGAGGTCTCCGAGATCGACCGCGCGATTCCAGAGCAGGATGACCGCGGCGATCACGCCGAGGAACGGAACCACCACTCCCAACAGATTGGCTGTGCGCTCAAGGCGAGTCACGACCTCAAGCGTCTCATACGACTTACGCCATTTCTTGACGTCTTGAAGCAGTCTCCGCCGCTAGATCTTATACGTCTGGCACAAACGATCGCTCAGGACGAAGGTTGGTCGCCGTTGGCGACAGGGCCATCGTCCTGTGCCGGGGCGGCCGCGCTCTCAGGCCCGGAGGCCGGCACCCGGTAGCCCTGGGCTCTGGCGCTTCGGGTGACGTGCAGGGCACGCTCGACCCGGTGCCGGAAGCGCGCGTTGAGCGGCTCCGGATAGCCCGCGGGCGTCGCAGCCGGGGCTGGCTTGGACGGCTTGGCGGGGGCCGACCGCGGGGGAAGGCGAAGGATCGACTGTGCGACCGCGGCGTCGATCTCAGCCCCCCAGAGCCCGGGTCGAAGGTCCTCGATCGTCTCCACGACGGTCAGCGACAAGGTCTTGCGCACGACGAACAGCGCCGCGGCGAGCGCCCCGAGGGCGGCCACCACGGTCGCCACCGGACTCTGGACGATGATCACGTAAACGAGCAGTGCCGACACGGCGGTCAGGAGCCCGAGCGCCGGAAGGTAGGCGCCGGCCAGACCCCGAATCAGCGTCCCTAGCCGACTGGCATGACGGACCGATGCGGCGATCACCATCTCGGGGTCGAGCATCTGACGAGCATCCTTCTCACCGGTCAGGAGCGCGCGCCACAGGGCCCCCTGGCGGGCGAGCGCGCCGCGGACGTCGTCCAGATTCTCGCGCGCGCGGGCATCCGCCGTCCACGCTTTCCACTGGGCGATCGTGGCTGAGACAGCGGCCGCCGAATGCGGCGGGAGCCGGCTGCTCAGATCGGCCAGCCGGCCCTCGGCCGACAGCAGCGCCGGAGCATCGAGCCGATCGATGAGCTCGCTGAGGTCACGCGGCTCGCGACACGTGTCGGCCAGGGCACGGCCGACGTCGTAGGCGCCGAGGCTCGACGTGTCGTGTGCGCCCAGCGCCGTCGTCAGCTGCGTGTGAACCTCGAGGAGCGCCGCGCGCCAGCCCCCATCGTCGGCCCCCAGGGCCCGCAGACCGTCGATCGACGCCGCCTGAACACCGGCATCGCCCAGCGCGCGGGCGATCAGCATCGATACACGCTCCAGCGCGGCTTCCGGTCGCTGCCCGAGCTCCTCGGCCGACGGGAGCGTGGCCGGAGGATCTCCTTGGACCGGCGGGGCTCCCCGCGTGGCATATAGATCCGCCATCTCCCATCCCAGGGCGAGCGCGGCGGTGATCGACGGGTCTGCGACGGTGGGCGAAGCCGTGCTGACCCCAGCCTGGGCAGCGTCAGCGCCTTCGGCCGCCGGGCCAGGATCGACGTGACCCGGGACGACTTCCGGCGTCCAGCGCCCGAGCAGGCGCCCGGACTCGGTCGCTGAAGAGCGGCTGGCCATGAGGAGTGGGTACCCGTTGGCCCCCGATCGCCAACAGGCGGGCGCCATCCATCCCCCCTGCCGGTCCCTACAGGCGGTCCTTGACGCGCCGGGTCCGGCCCTGGCCGTAGAGCAGCCGGCGCGGGAGCGGCAACGGCGAGAGCCGGTCGACAGCGGTCCCAACGAACAGCCTGGGCTCGAGCTTGAAGAGCAGCGTCGCCAGCTCGGCGCGCTCTGACATCGTCAGCCGCGTCCGGCGTCCCCGGCCGGTGCGTACGAGCACGAGGAGGCGGCGGCGCTCGTCGGGCGTGAGGCGAACCAGGTGCTCGCGCGCGAGCAGCGCCAACTCGGCGAGCGACAGGAGCTTGACCACGGGCACGCGGCGCAGGCCCGGAACGTGGTCAGCGGCGCGCCCGAGCGAGTGCGTGACGAAACCGGGAGGCACCGAAACCAGTCTAGGGAGCACTAATCTTGCGCCGTGACCACGCTGCCGTTCCCGAGGCTGCGCCACCCGATAATCCAGGCGCCGATGGCGGGCGGCCCCTCGACTCCGGAGCTCACCGCCGCCGTCTCGCGCGCCGGCGGACTGGGGTTTCTCGCGGCTGGCTACAAGCTGCCGGGCGCCGTCGAGGAGGAGATCACGCTCACTAGGTCGCTCGCCCAGGCCCCGTTCGGGATCAATCTCTTCCTGGTTTCGGAGCCGGCCACCGACCCGGCGGCGATCGAGAAATACGCGCGGTCGCTGCGAGGCGACGCCGACCATTACGGGGTCACGCTCGGAGAGCCGCGCTTCGACGACGACGCGTTCGCGGCCAAGCTCGACATCGTCCTCGCCGAGCGCGTTCCGATCGTCTCGTTCACCTTCGGCTGTCCCAGCCCCGAGCTCGTAGCCCGGCTGCACGAGCACAAAATCGCTGTCTGGGTCACCGTGACCGAGCTCGATGAGGCCCGGCAGGCCGTGGCGGCGGGAGCCGACGCGCTCGTCGCCCAGGGCGCGGAGGCCGGCGGCCACAGAGGCTCGTTCGTCGACGTCGACGGCCGGGGTGAAGTGTCCCTGCTGCCCTTGCTGGCGCTGATCGGGGAAGCCTGCGACCTGCCGCTTGTGGCCTCCGGGGGGATCGCTGACGGCGCGGGCGTGGCCGCCGTCCTCGCCGCGGGCGCGCGGGCGGCGCAGATCGGGACCGGGTTCATGCGCTGCCCGGAGTCCGGCACGAGCGCCGTCCAGCTCCAGACGCTCACCCAGGCGGGGCCGACCGCACTGACGCGAGCCTTTACGGGCCGCCGAGCTCGCGGCATCGTCAACCGCTTCATGCGCACCCACGATCGCCACGCTCCCTCGGCCTATCCGCAGCTTCATCATCTGACCGCCCCGCTCCGGGCGGCCGCCCGCGCCACCGGCGATCCCGACGCCGTCAACCTCTGGGCAGGCGAGACCCACCAACTCGCTCGCGAGCTTCCCGCTTCAGAGCTCGTGCATCTGTTCTCAGATGACGCCCGCGTCGCGCTAGCGCGGGCGGCACGGCAGATCGCCGGGGAGCCGTGAGCGAGAGTCCCCTCACCCCGATCGCGCGCCACAACCGTGATGCGTGGGACGCGCAGTCCGACGAATACCAGAGTCGCCATGGTCCCCAGCTTGAGGCCTCGGGCGGCGACGCCTGGGGTGTGTGGCAGCAGTCCGAGTCCGAGCTCAACGTGCTCGGCGATGTGGAGGGCAAGGATGTGCTCGAGCTGGGGTGCGGCGCGGCCCAGTGGTCGATCGCCCTCCATCGTCGCGGCGCGCGAACCACCGGGCTCGACATTTCAGAGCGCCAGCTTGCCCACGCCCGCCGGCTGATGGAGGCCGCGAGCGTGGAGTTCCCGCTCGTGCACGCCAGCGCCGAGGCGATTCCGCTCGCCGACAGCTCTTTCGACATCGTGTTCTCCGACTTCGGCGCGATGTCCTTCGCCGAGCCGCGACTGGCGATCCCAGAGGTGGCGCGCGTGCTTCGCCCGGGTGGCCTGCTCGCGTTTCTGACCTCGACGCCGCTCCTCGATCTCGCCTGGCCGCTGGAAGACGAGGAGCCCGGTGACCGGCTCGTGTTTGACTACTGGGATCTGCACGAGATCCGCCCCCCGGGCGAGCCTGTGGTCTTCCAGCTGCGCTACGGCGAATGGATCGAGCTGTTCGTCCGCTCGGGCTTCGTCGTCGAGTCGTTGATGGAAATGCGTCCTGCCGCGGACGCGAGAAGCACCTACCGCAGCCAGAGCGCTCGCGAGTGGGCGCGGCGGTGGCCCATGGAGCACATCTGGCGAGTACGAAAGCGCTGAGCGCCCGCGGGCTTCAATCGCGCCTGGCTCGACCTGCCCGCAGGAGCGGCGGGCTGTGGCGAGGGATCGCGTCCGACCAAGAGCTCCAGTCACTCGGCGGGGCGTCGGTCATCCTTCCCAGGACGGCGATCAGCGGCTCGTAGCGTGCCCGTCGACTCCGAAAGTCGCGCCACGCCGCCTCACTGTCCCCGCGGAGGGGGATGCCCAGATCCCCCAGTTCTCGCCGCGCCTCCTCGAACTTGGCCTGCGTGAGTGAGATCTCGGCGTCGCGCTCCGGAGGGCGGTGGGGGATCCCCAGGAAATCGGCGATCGAGATCAGGGCGTGGAGCCCCGCGCGGAGGCACAGCTCGCTGCGAGACTGCCGCGGAACGTCGCACGCCGACTCCAAGAGCGCGGCGCCATCGAGGACCGACTCGGCCGCCAGCACCCAGTGGTTCCTCGGGTGGGGTGAGCGAAAGAAGGTCAGCTGAGGGAAGGTGGTGTGTGATTCGCCGACCTCGATGAACCAGTCCTCCCAGCCGTTCCAGACCTCTTCGAGTTCATCGAAGCGCCCAAGTCTCCAGCTGCTGGCCAGCAGAGCTGGACCCGATGGCGGTGACCCCGTGCGGACGACGAGCTTGGTGATCACGGCCTCGCGGCGCGCGAACGCCGCGTAAAGGGTGGGCAGGTAGGTAACCACCAGGGCCAGGAGGGTCAGCCCGACCGCTGCCGCTGCGAAGCCCGTCAGCTGCCGAGCGAGCCCCGAGGGCTCGACGAAGCCGAGGGTGAGCATCGATGAGCCGGAGACCTCGACCGCCCTCGCGATCGTGGAGCCACTGACCGTCGAGGCGTCCAGCGCCCAGAACAGCGCGGCGAATAGGAGCAGCAACGCCAGACCCCAGGTGAGCAGCTGGGCGAACAGTCCTAGCGGGGCCTGGAGGGCGAAGACCCGGTCACGCGTCTCGTAGTCGGTACGGCCGGTCAACCGCAGGCGCAAAAGCAACAGCTGGCGCACGGCGAGAAACGCCACTCTGGCCAACCGCGCCGGAACGCCGCGCGGAAGCACGACCGTACGCAGTACCGAAGCCAGGACGGTGGCGACCCCGAGCACCGCGAGCACGCCGACAACCACGCGAACGACGACCATTGCGATGAGTTCGTCGTCGGCGCGCCGGTACCTGTGACGGGCGCCCCTTCGGTCAGGGTGCGGTTCCCCTGCCGAGCACCGTGACGGTGCGATGGGTGACCGCGTGGCCGTCTTCGGCGGTCATCCGGTCACGGATATCGGCGAGGACCTGGCTTCGGTCGGAGCCGTCCAGACGCGCGAGCACCGGGCCATACGGAGTGCCCATCGCCCCCCGGGCGGCGGCATCTGGGCTCGACCAGGTGAGCGCGAGCTCCTCGGTCCTGACGACCACATCGGCAAACCCGGCCTCGAGCAGGATGGCCTCGACGCGTTCCACTGACATGCTCGTCGCCGAAGTGTCATAGGCGTTCGGAAACGGCTCCGGCAGACCGTGCGCGCGCAGCGCCTCGCCGTAGATGATGAACGGCTCGACACGCGGATTGGAGAGCCACACCGACACGGCCGCCCGCCCCTCGGGACGCAGCACGCGCCGCATCTCTCGCGCCGCGGCGGGACGATCGCGGATGAAGGGAAGCCCCTGCTGGCACACCACGCGGTCGACGGTTTGATCGGGGATCGCGAGCTCGGTTGCCGGACACTCGAGCGTCTCGATCGCCGACCCGTCCGTCTCGGCACCTCTGTTGACCATCGCGAGCATTTCCGAGCTGATGTCGCTGGCGATGACCCGACCACCGGCGCCGACCCGCGCCGCGGCGGCGCGTGCCACGACCCCCGTCCCCGAGGCGACGTCCAGGACCGCCAGGCCGGACTGGACGTCGACGAACTCGAGCAGTCGCGACGCCCACGGCTTGAAGATGACGGGCTCCAGAAACTCGCGGTAGCCCTCGGCCACCGAGCCTGCGCCAAACAGGCCCTGTTCACTCATCGGATCACGCGGGCGATCGCCTACGTCTGGTCGTCGAGTACGACTTCCCAGACCTCCCGGGGCTGCGCCGAGCCGCCGCCCGTCGCAGCGAGGTCGTCTCGTGCCTTGACGCCAAGCTCGTCGCTCTCCTTGATGCCGTCGGGGCTCTCCCAGAAGGAGACCCCGAAGGCTTTGCCGCTCTCACGGTTGACGAGCATCGTGAAGCCCTTATAGCCGGAAATCTCCCGGTAGCGCGGAAGCACGTCGGCTTCAAACTGACGGATCGCGTCGTCAATCTTGTCCGGGGACAGTTCGACTACTGCCGACCGTGCATGCATCTCAAGGCCTCCCTGGTTACGCGCCTCGCAGGCGCACGCGGACTCTCTCGCCGCGGATCCTAACCACCCAAGGCGTAGTGTCTGCACCCATGTCGATCTACGAGAGCGCTTTTGGCGCCGCCCTCAAGGTCCAGGCGTTCCTCTACGAGCGCACCGACGGCTTGGTCGGTCACCGCATACTCGGCGTGCCGTGCCTCATGCTCCGCACCACCGGCCGCAAGTCGGGTCAGACCCGTACCAACTCGCTCGTCTACGCCCAGGACGGCGACCGCTATCTGGTCGTCGCCTCCAAGGGCGGTGCCCCCACCGCCCCGGCCTGGCTGCTCAACCTCCGCGCCAAGCCCGAGGTGGAGGTTCAGATCGGGCGCTCGCGCTTTCCGGCGACCGCCACTGAGATCGGGCGCGACGATCCCGACTACGCGCGTTTGTGGAAGGTCGTCAACGACAAGAACAGCAACCGCTACGACGCATACCAGAAGAAGACCACGCGGCCGATCCCGGTGGTCGCCCTTACCCGCTGACCGCCCATGGTCTGTCAGCTGGACGAGGCCCGTCACCCGGCACCGGTCGAACTGGAGATTTGTCCCGTGGCGCAAGAGGTCGCGGCCGTCGAGCGCGAACTGCGCGATCGTGCCGCCTCGGATGCCGACCGCTGCTGCGGCTATTTCCCTGCGCTTGCGGGAGAGGACGGAATCATCGGTGATCTGCCGGCATGTCGAGCCTTCGCGGCGCGGTTGCCGTTTATCTGGCACGGGGGTTACCGATATGAGTTCAATTTCCTGCGGCTCTCCTCGGTGCAGCAGAGTGCAGACGCCTCGTACCACCTTGATTCTGATGCCGAGACGGCGCTGACCGGTGACGTGGCGGCGCTCACCCGCAGAGAGGTTCGCCGGCTGCTATTGAATCTGAGCGCTGACAGCGACCGGCGCTTGCACTATGTGACCCTTGATCCCGGATCGGTCGCGCTGGCCGTCGATGGTTCTTACATACGCGCGGCCGATCCTGAGTCGCTCCGGGCGTATGGCCGTGTTGCGACCATCCCCCGGCGCGATGACCGCCTGGTTCATGGGCTCGTGTTCGCCTCGAACCTGGTCCTGCACTCCGGCGTAGATGACGAGTGCGGACACTTCGTCGCGGCCTACGGCGTCGAAACGGCCGTCGGCGAGTCGGCACCAGTCGCGGACGTGGTGTCGAACGAGCTGAGCACCTGATCGCGCAGCTTGCGCTGAGCAGCTCGGCTCAGATGGGGGTGACCGTATACCCGTTGGCGTAGCTCGCCAGGCCGACGCGTACCCCGCCGGCCGTGCGCCAGAGCGAGATTGTCGAACACGAGCAGCTCGCCGGGTCGCAGGTCCACCTCGACTTCGACCTCCTTCACACAGAGCCCGTGCCGCTCGAAGAAATCGACCTCGGAGCGGAGGCCGTCGAACTCCATGCCACAGAGAAAACCCGGATCGGCCTTGACGCTCGGGAGGCGCGGCGGCGAGCCTCCCCCTGCGCCCTCAACGATGCGCGCGAGGCTTCCCTCCACGTAACCGCCAGCGTCCTCCCACGCTCCGTGCGTCCGGCCGTAGGTGATCAGTCCACCCAGCAGCTCAGCGAACGGCGGCCACGCGCGCTGGCTCAGCAGCGGGCGCAGCGGAACGAGCCTGGTGACCGCCGAAACACTCCCGAAGTCCGCCGGGATGTACAGAGCGGTGTACCGGGCAACGTCCTGATCGAACCTCGGGTCCAGGGGCAGCCCAAAATCGAAATGGAGCGTCTGAAAGTTACGAGTCGGCACTCCGCCGGTCGGCGGAAGGACGAAATCTCCGATCACCGCAACTTCCTCTGGACCGTCCGCCGCGCTCCGCGCCTGGATCAGCGAACGCGCGACCTCAAACGCCCCATCAGTGGTCGGAAAACCGCTTCGAATCCACGCTAATCCGCGATCTTGCAGCTGGGCTACCTGGTCGTCCACGTCGGGATTATCGCCCACGCTTTCGGGGCCCGGCGGGCAAATCGAGCAAGGTCGCCCCGCCCGTTTGCTTCGACTGGCTAAACCAGCTACCTTGCATAGCATGGCACCACGCCCTGAGTCGTACATCTCCCAGCTACGAAGGGGCGTGTTGGAGTTCTGCGTCCTGGCGTTGTTGCGCGAGGG
>JBAPXO010000150.1:0-2529 GCA_049284255.1 Solirubrobacteraceae bacterium
TCGCCGACACCGACTGACGGCATCAATGTGCCGGTCTGAGCTATCCCCAAGGCGGCTCCACCCTCTCGACGACATCCATTCAAAGCGACGATGACCCGCCCCGCGCGTACGAGAGCCCGGTTTGGCGTCGCGGGCGACAAGCGAACACCCTCCGGGGGAGCGCGGCAGCCCTCTGAAGCCGGAGCCATCGACGAAGCTCACAGACCGCACGTATGCACGGCGGACTCGTACCGCGCAGCGGCAAGAGGGCAGCGCGCGGCGACCAGCGATAGGTGTGCGCGACCGGCCGGTCGCGCACACCGGTTGCGTATGGTTACTTGAGCGCGGTGACCCGCAATGAGGTGGTGGTTGTGCTCGAGCAGGTCGAGAAGCTCTGCTTGAGCGTCACCGACTTACCTTGATTGGGCGGGAACACTTTCAGACCGGCAGCCGTGACAGGCTGGCACTGGGAGGCGGAGAAGTTGCCGGTTTCTACGATCCCGATTGACGCGCTCTGCTGCGTGCCCGGAGCCAGGGCAACCGTCCCGAACTTGGACTGGACGGGCGACGCCGGATTGCCGATCTGCTTGCCGCTGCTCGTCACCGCGGACACGCCCGGATAACCGCGCAGGGTGCACGTGGTCTTCGTCTGGTTGACGAACTTGAGCGGATAGAACGTCGTACCGGCGGCACCGTTCGCAGGCCCCAAGGAGACCTTCAGCGCTGAGGGCGCGCAAGCGTGGACTTGAGGAGCGCTCGCTTTGCTCCACTTCACCGTGAACTGCGCCTTGCTGTTGTTCTTGACGTAGGTGCCCCAGCCCTTAGCGATTACCTTGCCCTTCCACCCCGGAATCGCAAAGTTGTACTTGTTCAGAAACGTCGTGAAATAGCTCGAAGCGGCCTTGCAGGACAAGTTCGGGCTCGACACGGTGTACTTGCCGCCGGGCAGGATCACACCGCCAGAGCTGTCGTTATGCAGCACCGAGAAGCCGATGCCCTTGCAAGACACGGGCGTCGCCGCTGAAGCGGACGCCGCGACCGCGACCGACGCTGCGAGGACGGCGGCAGCCACCCCACCGACGACCAGAGCGCTCAGACGCGCCCGAGACATGAGATTAGTCACTGACAAGACTCCTAAGACGGGCGCGGCCAGGACGCCAATTGGGAAATGATCGGATACCTACCTATCCGCAGACACGCGACGCCATCGCTCCGGGTCGTGGGAAATAGTAGCCCCATTCGAAGCTTCCGAAAGTCAGCCTCTGAAAGAATTCGAGGATGGATAGTCCCTGCGAATGGTTGGCCCCGGACGGATACGTCGTGTCGACCGATCCGGCCCGCCTTGACATCGACCGCATCCACCGTTTCCTCTCGAGCGCCTACTGGTCGACAGGCATCCCGCGCGACGTAGTCCAGCGCTCGATCGTCTACTCACTCCCCTTTGGCCTGTATGCACCTTCCGGTCCGCAGGCGGGGTTTGCGCGCGTCGTGACCGACCGCGCGACCTACGCCTACCTCGGCGACGTCTATGTCGAGACAGCCCATCGCCGTCGCGGGCTGGGCAAGTTCCTTGTCTCCTGCGTCCTCGCCCATCCTCAGCTCCAGGGCCTCCGCCGCTGGGCGCTCGCGACCGCCGACGCGCACGGACTCTACGCCCGGCACGGATTCGGACCGTCGGCGAACCCGGACATCCATTTGTTCATCGAGCGGGCGCCGGCTGATCTTTGGCCACCGCCGCTAGAAGCGTCGAGTCGCTGACCTCGCGAGCTACGTGCTGATCGCCAGCGGCTCTTGGCCGTTGGCGCGCATTCCCTTTTCGATCGCGGCGATCACGGCCTCTGCGACGGCGACGCGCGCGTAGCGTTTGCTGTCGCCCGGAACGACATTCCACCTCGCGCAATCGTGATCGGTGCGCTCGAGCATCACCGAGACGGCCGCCTCGTAGTCGGGGCGTCGCTCGCGATTGCGCCAATCCTCCTCGGTCAGCTTCCAGCTCTTGAGCGGCTTGCGCTCGCGCCGGCGAAAACGGCGCAATTGCTCCTCGTCGGAGAGGTGAAGCCAGAACTTGACCAGCACAGTTCCTTCGACACATAGACCACGCTCGAAGGCAACGATCTCATCGTAAGCGCGCTCCCACTCCGCTTCTGACGCGAATCCCTCGACCCGCTCGACCAACACTCGGCCATACCACGAGCGGTCCAACACCGACATCCCACCCCACCCCGGGAGCGCGGGTCCAAAGCGCCACAGGAAGTGATGGCGCCGCTCACGCTCGTTCGGCACAGCGAACTCGGCAACCGTCACATGACGCGAGTCAAGGTTGGAGATGAGCCGCTTTATCGCGCCGCCCTTACCGGAAGCATCCCAGCCCTCAAAGACGACGCACACCGGCGGCCCGAGCTCACCGTCGCCGAGCTGGCCGCCGACCTGCAGACGCAACTCGAGCAACCGCTTCTGAGCGGCTTTGAGCCTCCGCTTCCCCTCTTTCTTGGAGAGCTTTGCGGAAAGGTCGGCTTCGTCCAGGCTGGCCATCGACGGATCCTTTCAGAC
>JBAPXO010000151.1:0-1969 GCA_049284255.1 Solirubrobacteraceae bacterium
CCTTCTCTGACTGCTCGCGGTGAGCTCGCAGTCAGAGAAGGAGTATCCCCACCAGCGCCCCTCGTCACGTGTAAGGAGAAGCCGTCGGTCTCGATGCGCAGCTCGTCGACGTCGGACTCGTCGATGATGCGCAGGATCTCGCGGACGTCCTCGTTGCTCAGCCCCATCGGATATCAGTCCTTTGCTCTCGGCGCGGCCCCGAATTGGCTCATGACCAGCGACAGAGCCGAGGCCGTCGAGGCCACGGCATCGCGCTCGGGCAACCCCGTCACCGGACGGGATTGGAGGACGTACAGGCCGTCGCCGACATCGTGATCGCGGGCGATGGCCCATTCGATGTCCTGGTGGGAGCCGAAGTGGCGCTCCACCCGCCGCGCGAGCTCGACGAGTGCCGAGAGCGCCCCCGCGTCCAGGCAGGGCGTGTTGCGACGCTCGGGGTCGACGTCGATCCGGATCGTCCCGTGACCGTCGGGGGCCGCGGAATACTCCACCTGCTTGTCGCCGGTGGTCTGGCGGACGACCTCGCGGGTGACCTTGCTGAGCAGGTAGTCGTCGGGAGTCACCTCGCCGCCGACGACCGCCAGCCCGAGACCCCAGCTGGCGTTGATCGCGACCATGCTCGGATCACCGCTGACCGGATTGCAGGTGAACATCACCCCGGAGACGGCGGAGTCGACCATCAGCTGCACGGTCACCCCCATCGCCGGCTGCGCCGTCCCGCCGGCCAGTCCCAGCCGGTAACTGATCGCCTCGGTGCTGTACAGGCTGGCCCAGCAGTCACGGACCGCCCGGCAGATTGCATCGGAGCCGCGAACCCAGAGATAGGTGTCCTGCTGTCCGGCGAACGTCGCTTGTTCGGTGTCCTCGCCCAGGGCGCTGGAGCGAACCGCCACCGGCGGCTCAGCGAGCCCGGTCAGCGCCGCCAGGTTGGCGTAGGCGAGCTCGATCTCGCTGCGGACAGCGTCGGGGACCGCGGTGGCTCGCATCGCGTTACCGATCGCCTCCGCGGCGTCCGAGAGTGCATCGACGTCCTGCGGGCCGACCGAGGCCAACGCCTCGGCCACCTGCTGGGTAAGCCCCGGGCGCTCCAGGAACTGCGCAAACGCGCTAACGCCGAGCGCGAACCCCGGAGGGACGGGGATCTGCGCCCGCAGCAGCTCCCCGAGGCTGGCGCTCTTGCCGCCGAAGGCTGGGGCGTCATCGCCTGCCAGTTCTCCAAGCGAGCGGGTGTGCCTGGCCATGGCGGCGGTCACCCAATCACGCTGCGTCGATCAGCGTCACCACGCCGGTGGAGCCGTCGACGCGGATCCTTTCTCCGCTGTGGATCTGGGACGTGGCCCGCCCGGTGCCCACCACCGCTGGCAGGCCGTACTCCCGACACACGATCGCGGCGTGAGACATCACGCCCCCGACGTCGGTGACGGTGCCGCGGATCTTGGAGAAGATCGGGGCCCAGGCCGGCGACGTGCTCCCGCACACGAGGATCTCGCCCTCGCGGACGTCGGCGATCTCGCTCACCGATCGCACCACTCGAGCGATCCCCTCGACGGTCCCCGGCGACGCGGCGGCGCCGTTGAGCTCGGACCCGCCGTCCTGCTGGCGCGCCCACTCCCGGACGCGGTCGGTGGTCACACCCCAGAGCATGATGGTCATCGGGTCGGTGACCTCCGCCGGCGCCACGCCCAGTGCGGGCGGCGGCGACCACTCGGCCAGCCGCTCCAGCAGCTGCTTGCGCCGGGCGACGATCGGCGGCCAATGCTCAGGGCCCAGCGGCCGGCCGCCGGTGGCCCAGCTCAGCACGAGCTCGTCCAGGGCGGAGGCGACCTCATGGCGGGAGAGATGAAAGACGTCCTCGCCGTCGGCCAAGAACCCCCGGGAGGCCAGCAGGGCTCCGAACTCTCGGACCTTGTTCCACCACCGGGTCAAGAACCAGTAGTCGCAATAGAACTTGTGCTCCTCGACGTAGGGG
>JBAPXO010000152.1:0-1590 GCA_049284255.1 Solirubrobacteraceae bacterium
GGCGTGATGTCCTCAGCGGGCGCCATGAACTGACCGCCGGCGTTGTTGACGAGTAGGTCGACACGGCCATGGCGCTCAAGCACCGCATCCACAAGCGCGTCCACCTGATCCTCCTCGCGGATGTCGCACGTCTGGGCGTGGACATGGTGGCCGGGATCGAGTTCCGCGGTCTCCTGCAAGGGCCCGGCACGACGACCGCAGACGATGACATCAGCTCCGAGCGAGGCCAGCTCGAGAGCGGTGGCTCGCCCAAGCCCCGAGCCTCCGCCGGTCACGATTGCGACGTTGCCCTGAAGCAGGTCAGGGCGGAAGACCTCGGATGCCATTCCAGATCAGTCTGTCAAAAGGTTGGCGGACGCCACCGGCCGCTTCGGACGCCATCCTCGGGTCGGGCAGTCGGATCGCAGGCGTAAGATCGGCACGCGGCACGGGAGGGAGAGGAGCAGAGGTTGAGCGGTAGTGATCGCAGGTCGACCAGCGATCGGCGGCCCACTGTTGGCCTGGCACTGATCGCCCGCGACGAGGAGCAGACGCTCCCCCGGCTGCTGGCCTCGTGCGACGGGGCGTTTGACGAGGTCGTGCTCGTCGACACCGGCAGCCAGGACGCTACCGTCGATTGCTTCGAGCGGTGGGCGGCGGTTCAGACCGCGACCCGGTGCCGCGTCGAGCGGTTTGAATGGTGTGACGACTTCGGGCGCGCGAGGCAGTTCGCCGACGACCAGCTCGCCACCGACTGGCGGGTGTGGGCCGACTGCGACGACGAGATCCGGGGCGCTTCGCATCTCCGCGATCTCGCCGCGGCGGCCGATCCCGAGCTCGGCGCCTACTTCTTCGCCTATGACTACGCGGGAGGCAGCGATGCCCCCCAGTACCTGGCCAAGCGTGAGCGGCTGGTTCGTACTGGGCGCGGGCGGTGGGTCGGCGCAATCCACGAGGTCCAGGAGATCCAGGGGACGATCACCGACGTGGACCCCTCGCTCGTCTTATGGGTTCATCACCACGACGGCAGTGGCCGGTCAAGTCCCGGAGCGCCCCGAGCGGTCCGAGACCTGCGAGTCCTCGAGGCCGAGGTCCGCGACGACCCCTACAACCGCCGGGCCGTCTTCTACCTGGCTCAGACCCATCGTGACTTGGGCAACATCGATCACGCGATCCGCTACTACGATCGCCGGGCCGAGATGGGGGGCTGGGAGGAGGAGGCTTTCTACGCCCGGTACCAGGCCGGTGTCCTGCGAGCTCAGCGTGGTGACTGGTCTGAGGCCATGACGACGCTCGTGGCTGCCTGGGAGAGCAGGCCAACCCGGCTTGAGCCTCTACACGAGCTGGCCTGGAGGTTGCGCGTCGCGGGCCAGCACCACGCCGCGCACGCCTTCGCCCGCTCTGGCCTCGACGTCCCGTTACCGAGCGACCAGCTGTTTGTGCACCGCTGGGTGTACGTGTGGGGGATGCGCTTCGAGTACTCGATTGCGGCCTACTGGGCCGGCGACGTGCGCGCAGCGCTCGCGGTCTGCGACGAGCTCCTGGCGTGCGAGGAGCTCCCCCATCAGCATCGGCTCGACGTGCTCGCCAACCGAGCCTTCTGCCGAGAGA
>JBAPXO010000153.1:0-3723 GCA_049284255.1 Solirubrobacteraceae bacterium
GGCGGGATGATCGCCACCGGCGCCTCAGGAACCACCACGGTGCGCTACGGCGCGATGCGTGAGAACGTCGTCGCGCTGACTCTGATCGACGCCCGCGGAGAGATCGTCCGCACCCACTCGCGGGCGCGTAAGTCCTCGGCGGGCTATGACCTGACACGGCTGATGATCGGCTCGGAGGGGACGCTCGGGCTCATCTGCGAGGCGACGCTGCGCATCCACCCCACGCCCGAAGCGATCGCCGCCGCCCAGTGCACTTTCCCGAGTGTCGACGCCGCCGTCCAGTGCGTGGTGCGGGTCGGCCAGCACGCCATCCCCGTGGCGCGGATCGAACTCGCAGACGAGCTCCAGGTCGAGGCGATCAATCGCCACGACGACACCGACTTTGCGGTCGCCCCCACCCTCTTCCTCGAGTTCCACGGAGCCTCGGAGTCAGATGTCGCGGCCCAAGCGCGCGACACCGCCGAGATCGCGGCCGAATTCGGGGGCTCGGGATTTTCCTGGGCGGCCGATGAAGGCGAGCGCCGCCGGCTGTGGCATGCCCGCCACCGTGCCATGGAGGCGACGCGGGCCCTGCGCCCCGGCGCGGGCGCGCTGACCACCGACGTGTGCGTGCCGATCTCCGCGCTGGCCGAGTGCATCTCCGCCACCCAGGCCGACATCGCCCAGCACGGCCTCACCGCTTCGATCGTCGGGCACGTCGGGGACGGCAACTTCCACGCCATCGTGCTCGTCGACCCCAGTGATCCGAGCGGGGTGCGACGCGGCGAGGACTTCCACGCCCGTCTGGTCAGGCGTGCACTCGACCACGAGGGCACCTGCACGGGCGAGCACGGCGTTGGCTACGGCAAGTCCCGCTTTCTCGAGGCCGAGCATGGCCGCCCCGCGCTGGAGATGATGCGGGCGATCAAACGGGCGCTTGATCCGGACGGCATCTTCAATCCCGGCAAGGTGGTCGGCTGACCGCCCGGGCGGTCTCCGGATTTCAGTCGGCGAGCACGAGCGCCACGTAGCCGTCGGCGATCTGCTCGGGGTCGAGCTCGCCACGCGGGCGGTACCACTGCGCGGTGTGGTTGACCATTCCCAGCAGCGCCAGCAGCGCTAGCCGATCGTCGTCGCGGCCCCGCGCCTGGGTGACGACGTCCCCGACCAGCCGCTCGAAGGCCTTGCGGCTGGCGCGCACTCGGCGCCAGCGCTCGCCGGACTCGATCACGTGGCGCTCCTGCTGGAAGACGAGCATGTGGTCGCGGTGCTCGATGACGTGGGTGACCCACATCCGGACGAGGGCGTCCAGCTCCGAAGACGCGGGTTGCCCGCTGTCGTGCAGCCCGCTGGCGCGCTCCAAGAGCGGCTCCATGAGCTCGTCGCAGATGGCGTTGAGCAGGTCCTCCTTGGAGGCGAAGTAGTGATACAGCGCACCCGTGGCCAGGCCCATGCTCGCGGCCAGCTCCTGCATCGTGGTCTGGTCATAGCCGCGCCGGGCGAACACCTTGGCGGCCTGCCGGACAACGTCCCCGCGCCGTCGGTCGTAGCGCTCGCGCAGTACCGGACGGGTCGGTCGCAAGTTCACGACCCACAGTCTAAACGCTAATCCGAATCATCGTTCGGACTTCGAACTGCAGTTCTGTATCATCGCCGTCATGGACTTCGGCCTTGATGACGAAACTCAGCTGCTCCAGCGTACGGTCAGGGAGTTCGCGGTTCAGGAGGTCGAGCCCGCCGCGGGCGAGCTCGACCGCACCAAGTCGTTCCCCTACGAGATCGTGGCCAAGATGGCCGATCTCGGCTGGATGGGTATCCCTTTCCCCGAGCGTGTCGGGGGAGCCGGAGGGACGAGCCTGCAGTATGCGATCGCTGTCGAGGAGCTCACCCGGGTGGACTCGAGCGTGGCGATCACGTTGTGCGCCCACACCTCGCTCGGCACGCAGCCGATTTACCTGTTCGGCACCGACGCCCAGCGCGATGAGTGGCTGCCGAGGCTGTGCGCCGGGGAGATCCTCGGGGCGTTCGGCCTGACCGAGCCCGAGGCCGGATCGGACGCTGGCAACACCCGCACGCAGGCCAGGGTGGAGGGCGATGAATGGGTCATCAATGGCGCAAAGCAGTTCATCACCAACGCCGGTACCGAGATCTCGGGCGTGGTGTGCATCACCGCCCGGACCGGCGAGGACGAGATCTCGAACCTCATCGTCCCCAACGGCACCCCCGGCTACGAGCAGGCTGAGCCCTACCGCAAGATGGGATGGAACGCTTCGGACACCCGGCCCCTGACCTTCACCGACTGCCGCGTTCCCGAGGCCAACCTCCTCGGACCCCGCGGGGCCGGGTTCAAGCAGTTTCTTCAGGTGCTCGACATCGGCCGCATCGGGGTTGCGGCGATGGGGGTCGGGCTCGCTCAGGGGGCGCTCGATCAGGCGCTTGCCTATGCCCAGGAGCGGCGCGCCTTCGGCCGCCCGATCGCCAAGTTCCAGTCCATACAAGCCAAGCTTGCCGACATGGCCACGGAGATCGAGGCGGCTCGGCTGCTCACCTACCACGCAGCGTGGCTCAAGGACCAGGGCCGGCCCTTTGCGCTGACCGCCGCCCAGGCCAAGCTCAAGACGGGACGCCTGGCGGTGCGCGCCACCGAGGAGGCAGTGCAGATACACGGCGGCTATGGCTACATCGAGGAGTACCCGGTGTGCCGCTTCTATCGTGACGCCAAGATCCTGACGATCGGCGAGGGCACCGACGAGGTCCAGCAGATGGTGATCGCGCGCTCGCTCGGCGCATGAACCCGTCCGAGCTGCCCACTCGGGCCCGTATCCGCGAGGTCGGCCCCCGAGACGGTTTTCAGAACGAGCCCGAGGTGATACCGACCGAAGTCAAGGTGGCGCTGATCGATGCTCTGGCTCAGACCGGACTGCAGCGGCTGGAGATCACGAGCTTCGTCAGGCCGGACGTGATCCCTCAGCTCGCCGACGCCGCCGAGGTCCTCCAAGCCGTCGAGATCCCCGAGTCGGTCAGCCGATCGGTTCTGATCCCCAACCGGCGGGGGCTGGAGCGCGCCCTCGAGCTCCGCGACCGCTTTGACGAGATCAACGTCTTCCTGTCGGCTTCCGAGACCCACAACCGCCACAACGTCAACCGTTCGGTCGAGGACTCCCTGAGTGAGCTGGAAGACGTGCTCGGCCGCGCCCGCGAGGCCGGGCTGCGCTGCGAGGGCGTGATCAGCACCTCGTTCGGCTGTCCCTACGAGGGCCACGTCGATCCCGAGCGCGTGCTTGGGATCGCCGCTCGGCTGGCCGCCGCCGGCGCGCAGGAGGTGGGCTTTGGCGACACCACTGGGATGGCCAACCCCCTCCAGGTCCGTCGCTTCTTTATGACCGCGCAGGAGCGCCTGGCCGATACCGAGCTCACCGCCCATTTCCACAACACCCGTGGGCAGGGACTAGCCAACGTCTACGCCGCGCTCGAGACTGGCATCGCCTCCTTCGAGTCGAGCTTCGGCGAGCTCGGCGGCTGCCCGGTCCCGGCCGGCGCCACCGGCAACGTCGCCACCGAGGACGTCGTCTCGATGCTGCACGAGTCTGGCGTGGCCACCGGAATCGACCTTGTGGCTCTGCTTCGCTGCTCGCGTGCCGTGGAGTATCACCTCGGCCGCCGCCTGGGCAGCCACACCCTGGTCGCCGGCCCGGTCGACTGGCGCGGGCCGTTCCGGGATTGATGTTCGAGTCGGTCCTGATC
>JBAPXO010000154.1:0-6161 GCA_049284255.1 Solirubrobacteraceae bacterium
GTGCCAGATCCGCAGTGAGAGGTTGAAGTAACGCCCGAGGGTCTCCTCCAGGTAAGGGTTGCCGGCGCACCGGTGCACGAACCGGTGGACGCGAGCGTCGAGCGCCATCAGTCCCTCGATGTCGTCGCTGCCCTGGCTGCGGGCGAGCTCCTGCACAAGCTCGGAGAGCTCGGCCCGCTGGGCCTCAGTGATCCGCTGCGACGCGCGGTAGGCGGCGTGTCCTTCAAGCTGCACCCGTACATCGGAGATGTCGGCGAGGTCGGTGATGTTGATCTCCGAGGCGAACGTCCCCCGGCGAGGAAACACCATGACCAGGTTCTCGAGCGCAAGCCGCTTGATGGCCTCGCGGACGGG
The DNA here is from genome assembly GCA_049284255.1 of Solirubrobacteraceae bacterium. Classification (GTDB taxonomy): domain Bacteria; phylum Actinomycetota; class Thermoleophilia; order Solirubrobacterales; family Solirubrobacteraceae; genus Palsa-465. The sequence goes on from JBAPXO010000154.1 coordinate 355, forward strand.
CGTGCGGCCGATGCTCAGCTCAGCGCCGAGCTGGTCCTCGTCGATTGGTGCCCCGGGAGCGATCCGAAGCGTGACGATCCGGTCGCGCAGCTCGGCGTAGGCCCGGTCGGCGAGGAGCTCGCGCGCGCCCCGCGTCTGCGAGGTCGCCGTGGTCACCGACCCGCGCCTTCAGCCTCACGAACGACTGATATATGAGTCATCGATTTCCGAGTCTAACAATGAGAAAATCGCCGCGCCACGGGTTGACCTACCCGATCGAGATTGCGCTAAGCGCGGTGGCCGCGGGTCAGTCGCCGAGCTCGGCGCGCCGGCGGTCGACGTACTCCCTGAGCTCGGCCTCGATCGCCTCATCGGGCGGCGGCTGCTCGTACTCATCAAGCGTCTTGCGCCAGATCTCGCCGGCGCGGATCTCGTAGCGGGGCATCGCGTTCACGAACATGCTGATCCTCCTGACGTTGGTATCACGCGCGAGCGGCGAGCGGCGCGAATTGGCGCTTGACGGAGCCTTGAGCGTGCCTAATGCTTTTCGGCCTTCCTGACCACGACGACGCCGATGTTCAAAGCCAATACCAACGCCCTGGAGAAGGCGGGAGTCCGCGACGATGTGGCCGTCTTGGTCGGCGGCGCCCCCGTCACCTGGCTGAACCTGTTCTCCGGCCGGGACCGGCAGGTCCCAGCGGGCTGGGCGGATGTCACATCTTGAGCGCAAGCTCGAGTCCGGCGAGTTCGTCGTAACCGCCGAGCTGCCCGTGATCGACGGCGGCGGGTTCTCGGAGATCCAGCGCCAGCTCGAGCCGATGCGCGCCTACGTCGACGCCTTCAACGCCACCGACAACCCGGCCGCCCACGCTCATTGCTCGCCGCTGGCGGTCTCCATCGCGCTGGCGCAGGTCGGCGCCGAGCCGGTCATGCAGCTGGCCTGCCGCGACCGAAACCGCCTGGCGCTCGAGTCAGAGCTGATGGGCGCCGCCATGTACGGGATCGAGAATGTGTGCGCCCTGACCGGTGACGACGTCACGGCCGGCGACGAGCCCGAAGCCCGGCGGGTCTTCGATCTCGACGGCATCCAGCTGATCACGCTCGCGCGCGTACTCGAGGGCGGGCACTATTTATCGGGCCGCCCCGTCTCATCCGCGGGTGGGCCGGGCCCCCATTTCTTTGCCGGCGCCGTCGAGAACCCGGGAGCACCGCCGTTTGAGTACCGGGTGCGACGCGCGGCGAAGAAGGCGCTGGCGGGCGCGCGCTTCCTCCAGCTCCAGCTCTGCTACCGAACCGAGCTGCTCGAGGGCTTCATGGCCGCCGCTCACGACATCGGCCTCAGCAAACGGCTGGCGCTGATCCCCTCGATCTGCATCCTGCGCTCGGTCGCGGGTATGCGCTTCGTCGCCTCGCATGTACCGGGCGTCGAGGTCCCTCCGGAGATCGTCACCCGAGTCGAGCAGGCCGTCGACGCCGAGGCCGAGTGCTTCGAGATCGCCCTTGAGCTGGCCACCCACGCCCTCAGTCAGCCCGGCTTGGCCGGCCTGCACTTCATCTCGTTTCGCAAGGACGCCGGCATCGCCAAGTTGTGCGCCCGGCTCGGGATCCCCCCTCGAGTCGAAAGAGAGTCCAATGGATACAGTGCTTGGGTCCCGCTCTGAGACCGCAGCGCGCTCTCGCCATGCGGTACTCCGACCGGTGGGTGGGCGAGGCCCGCGACCCGGATAGTCCGCTCCTGGCCGAGGTCCGAGCGGCGTTGGTGCGCTCCTATGCCGCGCTCCTCTCAGCGGTCCACGTCGCCTAACCCCGCGCGGTCGTGGAGATAAGTACACCTATGTTGCCCGTTTATCCCACGTCGCCCACGTCGCCCGCGTCGGCCGCCCCGGCCTCGACCAGGAGCGTGGCGATGTCGGCCACCCGAAGGTCGACCCCCTCCCCCTGGACGCCGTCGTCCAGCATCACCGTGCAGAACGGGCAGGCCACGGCGAGCGTGGAGGCGCCCGTGCCCGCGGCCTCGCGGACGCGGTTGGCGTTGATGGCGTCGCCACGCTCCTCCATCCACATGTGGGCGCCGCCCGCCCCGCAGCAGAACGTCTGCTTGCCGTGGCGCGCCATCTCGACGGGCTCGCCGACCGCGGCCACCAGATCGCGTGGGGCGGCCAGCACGTCGTTGTGACGCGCCAGATAGCAGGAGTCGTGGTAGGTGATCGACAGCCCCTCGTCCCGGCGCGGCGCCAGCCTCCCTTCGGCGACCAGACGCGCCAACAGCTCTGAGTGATGGACGACCTCGTAGTGGCCGCCGAAGTCCGGGTATTCGTTGCCCAGGGTGTTGAAGCAGTGGGGGCAGTTGGCGATGATCTTGGTCACCCCGGCCTCGTTGAGGGTGGCGACGTTCTGCTCGGCGAAGGCCTGAAAGACGTACTCGTTGCCCATCCGCCGGGCTGGGTCCCCGGTGCACGCCTCCGCCGGTCCGAGGATCGCGAAGTCGACGCCGGCGGTCCGTAGCAGCTGGGCCGTGGCCTCGGCGGTCTTGCGCGCACGCTCGTCAAACGACGACGCGCACCCCACCCAGTAGAGGTACTCGGGCGCCGGGTCGCCGGGCTCGAGCACTCGTATCGATAACGACGCCGCCCACTCGGCGCGCTCGGACTGCGCCTTGCCCCACGGGTTCGAGGCGCGCTCGATGTCACGCAGCATCGGCTCGGCCTCGGCGGGAAAGCTCGAGTCGACCATCACGAGGTGCCGGCGCAGGTCGACGATGTGGTCGACGTGCTCGATCGAGACCGGACACGCCTGGACGCAGGCGCCGCAGGTCACGCAGTCCCACACCGAGTCCTCGGGGACGGCACCCGGAACCAGCGGAGGGAGCTCAGCAGCCGTGTCCCCCTCCCCCCCGTGGGCCTGAACAATCGCGCCCCCGTCCGCGAACACCTGGTCGCGCAGGCCCATGATCACGAGCTTGGGGGACAGCGATTTGCCGGTGGCAAACGCCGGGCAGGCGTCCTGGCAGCGTCCGCACTCGGTGCACGAGTAGGTGTCGAGCATCTCCTTCCAGGTCAGGCCGGCCGCCGTCCCGGCTCCGAAGCGCAGATCCTCCTCGGGTACCTCGGGCTCGTCGAAGCGCAAGGGCTCGAGGCGGCCGGCGGGGCCGGTGCGCCCGTACCAGACGTTGAAGGCCGCGCTCGCGATGTGCAGGTGCTTGGAGCGCGGCAGATAGGCCAGGAAGGCCAAGATCGTGAGGACGTGTGCCCACACGAAGACGCGCTCGAGCACCCGCGTGAGCTGATCACGAGCAAACAGCCCCGAGAGCGCGTTCGACACCGGCGCCGAGGAGGCCGGCCACTCGTTGAGGCCGAGCGCGATCCGGGTGGCGTGCCAGAGCAGGAGCGTCGTGGCGATGGTCGCGATCAGGGCCAGGATCAGGTCGGCCTCGCCGAGATGGCTGCCGGCAAACCGCCGCGGGCGCAGCACCTTGCGAATCCACAGCGCGCTCCCAACGCCGATGAGCACGAGCGCGGCGAAGATGTCGGCCAGGAACGCGTACCACCCCTGATGTCCCAGCCACGGGAAGGTGGCGTGCTTGTCGACGGCCCCGATCATCGCGATCACGATCGTCGGGCCCAGCACCAAAAAACCCCAGAAGATGAAGGCGTGGATGAGACCAGGGCCGAGGCGCGCCAACAGCTTGCGCTGGCCGAGGACGATCGTGGTCTCGTTGCGCAGTCGCCGCGGCACATGGCCGGCTCGCGACACCGGAGCACCCGCCCGCAGCAGCTCCACCAGGAACCGGACCCGGACCGCGAACAGCGACGCGCTCACCCCCAGCGCGACTGCCAGCACGACCGCCGCGACCGCTATCCCGATGAGCCCCGGGCCTTCCTGATCTCGGCCGAGATCGCGGGAATGACCTCGTGGAGGTCGGCGATCACGGCGTAGTCGGCGCTGGCGAAGATCGAGGCGTCTCCGTCGGGGTTTATCGCCAGCAGCCGCTTGGCTCCCTTGCACCCCGCCATGTGCTGGGTGGCGCCGCTGATCCCGCAGGCGATGTAGATCTCCGGGGAGATCTTGCTTCCGGTCTGCCCGACCTGATCGGAATGCGGTCGCCAGCCGGCGCTGGTCACCGCGCGTGAGCAGCCCACGGCTCCGCCGAGCAGCGCCGCCAGCTCCTCGATCACCGAGAACCCCTCAGCCGAGCCCACGCCCCGGCCGCCAGAAACGACGACCTCGGCATCGGTCAGCGACACCCCGGCGGTGGAGGCCGGGACCTGTTCGACGACGCGCACGGCGCGGTCAGCATTCGAAGCCGAAACGGGCACGGTCTCAAGCTCGGCGATCGGCGCCGCCGCCACGGCGTGCGCCGCGGCGGTGACCAGCAACGGCGAGCCATGGACCCGTGCCTCCTCCAGCAGGCTCCCGCCCCAGCGCACACGGCGCACGGTCGCGGGGTCGCCCGCAGTCACCGACGTGCAGTTGGCCGCCATCGGCAGGTCGAGCTTTGCCGCCAGGTGGGCGAGCACTTCGTTGCCGCGATCGGTTCCAGGCCCGACGACCGCGGTGGCCGAGCGCGAACCGACCAGATCTATGAGCGTCTGCGCCCACGCCGCGGGGGCGTAGGGCTCGGAGGCGTCGATCACGACCGCCACAACCTCCTCGCCGAGACCGCGAGCGAACACGGCCGCCTGCTGGGAGAGCTCGTCGGCCCGATCCTCGACGAAGGCGAGCACCGCCATCTACATCACGCCGATCTCTTGCAGGATCTCCACGACAGCGGGCGCCGCCTCCGGACCCCGGCCGAGGACCTGCGCCTGCTTGGTGGAGGTGTCGGGGACGACGAGGGCAACCATCTCAAGCCTGGGCGCGAGCCGCGCCGGCTCAGACGCCGCCACCGGCTTGCGCTTGGCGCGCATGCGACCCGGCACCGATGGATATCGGGGCAGGTTGATCCCCTCCTTGACCCCGACGACCGCCGGCACCGGCAGGACGAAGACGTCGCGGCCGCTGGGCACCTCCTGCTCGCAGCGCAGCGTGTCCCCCTCCACCGAGATCGCCTTGATGCCGTTTATGACCGGCAGCCCGAGCGCCTGAGCCACCCGGATCGGTACCTGGAAGTTGGCCGCGTCGGCGGATTCGTTGCCGAACAGGATCAGATCAAAGGGCTCGGGCTCGGCTTCGATCGCCGCCACGATCGCCGCCGCAGTGGCTTGGGGATCCCACTCGCCGCCGTCGGTGACCAGGTGGATGGCGCGATCGATGCCGAGCGCCATCATGTCGCGCAACTGCTCCTCGGCCTCCGGCGGTCCCAGGGTGAGCACCGCCGAAGTCCCGCCTTGGTGCTCGATCAGTCGGATCGCCTCCTCGGCAGCGCACTCCTCGTGGGGGCTGACCGTGAAGCCGAGATGTCGGGTCTGGATCGCCTGTGCGTCCTCGGTGAGGGTGATCTTGCCGCCGGTCAGCGGCACACGCTTGACGCACGCCAGGATGTTCATGAGCGCACGCGCGAGTTGTCGGGGTCAAACACCGAGGTCGAGTCGTTGGTCTGCACGGTCACCGGATAGCGCTCGCCCATGTATTGGACCTGGAGCTTGGCCCCGACCTCGGCGTGTTCGGGCGGCAGGTAGCCCATCAGGATGTGCTTGCCGATCGACGGTCCGGCGCCCGCGCTGGTCACGTAGGAGCGTCGCCCCTTGGCGTCGGTGATCGGATCGCCCTCGGGGGACAGGATGGGCTCGCCGCCCATCATGTAGCGCTTGGTCCCTGATTTTGAGGTGTGGTCGTCGACGGTGAGCGCGCACATCGTGGCCGCGGGCTGAGCCTCGCGCTGTCGGACG
>JBAPXO010000155.1:0-3405 GCA_049284255.1 Solirubrobacteraceae bacterium
CCTTCTCGGTCTTCCGGCGCTTCCTGTAGAAGCCAGCGGTTCCCGTAGAAGCGCTCGCAGGCCGCCTCTCGTGGAAGCCGGGCGGCAGAAGCCGCGTGCTAGCGCGCGCGCCCTAGTCCTCTTCGACGAGCGCGACGACGCGCGCGGGCGATGCCTCCCCGCCAACGATCGGCATGGGGAACGCCCCGATCGTGCAGCGACGGGTACCGACCGAGGCGAGCTCGCCGCCTAGGTTCTCCATGTGACAGATACCCTGCCGGAAGGGGACACGGTGCATCACGAAGAGGTCTTCGACCGGGAAGAGCTCGTCGACGTTCTGGCCGCTCACCCGCTCGAACTGGCCGGCAATCTCGGGACGCCACTTCGTGCGGATCGAGGTGTTGAGCGGGTTGTCGCCAGAGCCGCAGTCGAATCCAGTCCAGGCGAGCTCCATCTCGACAATCCATTCGGCGAACTCGCGGTCCCCGCCGGGGTGACGCAGGTAGTAGCGCTCCTCGTCCTCCTCCGGGCCGCCGTTGAAGTGGCGCGCGTAGCCGGTGTGGTAGATCAGGATGTCGCCGCGCTTGACCTCGATACGGTCGGTGATGTGGTGGGGCTTGATCACCGCCCAGTCGTGCATCTCCTCGGAGATGTCGACGACAACTCCCTCACGGAAGAGACGCGACATCGGCACCGAGGCGATGTCCTTGCCCCCGGAGACGATGTGCATCTCCGCGTCGAAGTGCGTGCCGGAGTGCAGCGGCAGCTCGAGCAGCTGGGAGACGATTCCGTTGGTCGCGTGCCGCTGGAAGTAGGAGAGCTTTGGCGACGGATATCCGACCCAGCCCGGGGTGTGGATCGTGAACGGGTGGGTCAGGTCATAAACCCGCGCGCGAGTTCCTCCGACCGTGACCGAGGCTACGTCCGCGGTCTGAGTACCAGTGCTGTTCTGTGCGGCCGCGTTAGTCGCGGCGGACCGATCGTTCACGGACGCCATCGCGTTATCGTTCCCCTTGCAGACGCTTTGCACTTCGTATTACCAATCTAGCATACTGCCTGCCCTCCGTCACCGTCGCGGCCTCCGCGAGGCCAAACCCCGCGTACCAGCTGGATACCAGCGGTCGGAGGCGATCGCCTTTCGTACTACAATTCGTCCGCGTCACTCATGACCACTTCTACCGGCTTGCCGACGGTCCGGACGCTCGACCACGTCGGCCTCACCGTTTCCGACGTCGCCGTCGCGAGCCGCTTCCTAGTTGACGCCCTCGGTTTTGACGAGGTCTATTCCTATGCGCCCGAGAACGGCTCCGGAGAGCTGCAGGAACGGCAGTTCGCGCGTCACCCCGAGGCGCGGATCGTGCGCATCATTGCGCTTCGCCTCGGCACCCTCAACCTCGAGCTGTTCGAGTTTCGGGCGCCTGACCAGCGCCGGGTAATGCCGCGCAGCAGCGATTGGGGCGGTGTCCACCTCGCGTTCTACGTCGACGCTCTCGACGCCGCCGTCGAGCACCTGCGTAGCCATGGTGCCGAGGTCCTCGGCGAGCCGATGGACCTCAGCGGCCCCGAGTTCGGCCCCGGTAACCGGTTCATCTTCGCCCTGGCTCCCGGCGGCCTCACGCTCGAATTGATCACCTACCCGGAGGGCAAGGCCTACGAGCACGCGAGTGCGCGGCGGTTGTTCGATCCGCGGACCCACGCGCCGTGGTCAGCGACACCGTGAGCGAGCGAGCGCTCGTGACCGGCGCGACATCGGGAATTGGACGAGCGTTCGCCGTCGCACTAGCCGAGCGCGGCCACCGGCTCGTGCTGGTAGCACGCGACGAACGACGCCTTCAGCACACGATGGAGGCGCTGCCGGGCGGTCCCCACGAGATGCTCGCGGCCGACCTGGCCACCCACCGCGGCTACGAGGATGTCGCTCATAGGATCGAGAGCGATGACGATGCCATCGGCTTGCTGGTCAACGCCGCCGGCATGGGTACCTCCGGCGCGTTCCCCGACGTCGACCTCGCGGCCGAGGAGGCACAGCTCGAGCTCAACGTGACCGCGTGCCTGCGGCTCAGCTGGACAGCGGCGCGGGCGATGCGTGGCCGGGGCCACGGGGCGATCATCAACATTGCTTCGACGGCCGCGATCTGGTCGGTCGGGACCTACGCCGCCTCGAAGGCCTGGGTTATCGCGGCCACACAGGGACTCGCGGATTCCATGGCCGGCGGCCCGGTACGTGTGCTCTGCGTAATCCCCGGGTTCACTCGGACCGAGTTTCATCTTCGCTCTGGAGTCGACAATTCCGGCGTCCGCTCCTGGCTGTGGCTGGCGCCCGAGACCGTGGCCAGCGAGGCGCTGCAGGCGCTGTGTGAGGGTCGGGTCACGTGTGTCCCCGGACGCCAGTATCGGATCCTGCTGCCGATCGTGTCGCTGCTGCCGCCCGGCGCTCGACGGGCCCTGTTGCGTCGCCTCGCCCCGTTGCGACCAGCGGCCTAACGGGAGCGACCGGTGGGGGAGGGGGGCCGAGCACCAAGCGCCCGGCCCCGCCCCACCCGATGATCAGCCGGTCGGCTTGATCTTGCCCGACAGCAGCCCGGAACTGGTGCTGGCAAGCGCTGCCTGCAGGGACTTTGAGGCGCCCGGGCACAGCTTGAACAGCGAGTAGCCCCCCGCGAGCCCGAACGTCTGGACCGCCGGCAGCTTGCCGGTGTGCACGTAATCCGTGATCAGCTTGTCGACAATCCTCGCCTGGGGGAACAGCGTGTCACCGATGTCCAAACCGTCCGAGATCGTGCACTTCGGCGCCACCGAGCCGATCACCTTCACGTTCTTGCCTGACTCCTTGGCCGCTTGAACGATGCCGATGTGCGCGTTATCGAGGTCGGCGTAGATCACGTCAGACCCCTGGTCGATCTGGGCGCTCGCGGCGGTCTTCGCCTTGCCGGCGTCTGACAGAGAGCCGGTATATGTCGAGAGCACCTTGATCGAGGGGTTGACGGACTTGGCCCCTGCGGTGAAGCCCTGCAGCCCCTGCTGGATCGGCGGGATCGGCGGGCCGCCGATGAAGCTGATCACGTGGCTCTTGGTTGCGTGGGCAGCCGCGACGCCCCCCAGATAGGCCACTGGCAACCAGTTGTCGATCACCGAGTGATTATTCGCGCGCGGGGGCAGCGTTCCGTCGGTCACGACGAACTGCGTGCTCGGGAACTTGGACGAGATGGCCGCGGCCGAGATGCCACCCTGCATCAGGACCAGGTGATCGACGCGGGCCATATTCTCGAGCGCGGTTTGCTGCGCGCTCGGCGTTGTCAGGCTGTCCACCTCATTCAGCTTGATGCCAAGCTGAGACTGCGCCTGCACCGCACCATCGTGCGTCGCCTCGCCGAACGAATGATCGTTCGCCGCGGTGGGTTGAGCCAAACCAACGCTCAGATGGGA
>JBAPXO010000156.1:0-6567 GCA_049284255.1 Solirubrobacteraceae bacterium
GGTTTCTGGGGCGGCTGTGCGAAAAGCGTGGGGTCCGACGTTGTGCCGGTGCCGCTCGAGGGGGCGCCTCCGGTGGTCGACCCGGTGCCGCCGGTGTTGCCCGACGGCGCGCCGGTGCTGGCCTCGCCGGCCGAGACGGCGTTTGAGCCGCCGCTCACGCTGTGGGGACCGAAGAAGGCGGTGCCCTCAAAGGGGGTTGACGGGGGCTTCCAGTTACCGCAGTAGCCGCTTGACGCCGTCTCCATGTAGTCGTGCCAGATCGGCGCCGCCAGCGTGCCGCCGAAACCGTCGGCCATGGGAATGTTGCCCTGGGGGTAGCCAACCCAGACGGCGGTCGACATCCGCGGCGTGTAGCCCACGAACCAGGCGTTCTCCAGGTTGTTGGCGGTGCCGGTCTTACCCGCGGCGGGGCAGCCGTAGCCGGCAGCGGTCCCGGTGCCGCTGGTGATGACCTGCTTGAGGACGTTGTCAGCCGTGTAGGTCTCGTTGTAGGGAAAGACCGTCGTGTGCTTGGGGTCGCCGAAGTTGGCGACGCTCCCGTCGGGGAACTTGACCTTGTTGATGATCGTGGGCGCGATGTGGGTTCCGCCGTTGGCGATCGTCCCGTAGGCGTCGGCCATCTCCAGCGGCGTTACCCCCTCCTTCAGACCACCGATGACCTCGGCCGGGTTGCCGTTGAGATCCGAGGTGATGCCCATCGCATGCGCCGTGTCGTCGAGCTTGTCCCAGCCGAGGTCGGCCGCGAGCTGCACGAACACGGTGTTGTCGGACAGGATCGTCGCCTTGGTGATCGAGATGTTGCCCTGGTAGCTGTCCTCGGCGGTGTGCACCGACCACGTCGGATCCGCTGAGAGCCATCCCGCCGGGAGGAACTTGGACGTGTAGTACGTGTCGTTCGGATCGCCCTTGTAGTCGTGGATCAGCGTCATCAACGCGAACACCTTGAACGACGAGCCGGGCTGGCGGTGGGCCTGGGTGGCGTAGTCAAAGCTCGTCTGGCTGTAGTCCGAGGAGGAGGCGATCGCCAGGATGTGCCCGGTGTTGGGATCGACTGAGGCCAGTCCGGCGGCTGCCGACCCCGGGCCGCCCTGCTCGGCCAGCAGCGACTCGTGATTGACGATCGCCTGATGGGCCAGGGCCTCCTTGCGCAGGTCAATCGTGGTGTAGATCTTCATCCCGCCCTGCTGAAGCCGTTCGCAGTGGTTGGGGGTCTTGGGGCAGAGGTCCCTTCCCAGCTGCTGCTGGATGTAGTCGAAGACGTACGGGTCCTCGCGGATCGAGTAGGCGGAGTCCTGCTTGACCTCGAGCCGCTTGCGATTGGCGGCATTGGCCTGGGCCTGGGTTATGTAGCCCGCGGTCACCATCGACTGCAGGACCTCGGCGCGGCGATGGCGCGCCGCCCCGGCATCGCGGAACGGGTTGTACTCCGACGGAGCCTGCGGCAAGCCGGCGAGCAGCGCCGCCTGGGCGAGGGTCAGCTTCGTGACGGGCTTGTCGAAGAACATCTCGGAGGCGGCTCCCACCCCGTAGGCGGTCTGGCTGCCCACCGTCCCGTAGGGCACGTCGTTGAGGTAGCTGTCGAGGATCCAGTTCTTTTGGTGCTTGCTCTCGAGCTGCTCGGCCAGCTTGGCCTGCACGATCTTGTACTTGAGATCGTGCTCGGCCTTGATCTTGTGGGGGAGATACAGGTTGTCGACGAGCTGCATGGTCAGGGTCGAGGCCCCCTGGAGACCGTTGCCCCCCTTCAGGGCGTCCTTGATGGCCGCGCGCACGATGCCCTGGTAGTCGAGTGCCCCGTGCTGGTAGAAGCGCCGGTCCTCGATCGCGATCGTCGCCTCCTTGACGCGCTGTGGGATCACGGTGCCGGACACCGGGGTGTGCACCGACGGCGACCAGATGTAGCCCAGCGACGTCCCGTTGGCGGCGAACACCTGTGAGGGCGAGTTCGGGACATGAGGATGCAGGGAAGAAAGGTTGGGCGCCGATTGGGCGACGTTGACCACCCACCCGGTGATGGCGAGCGCCCCTACCGCGAGCGCAGACAGGACGAGGACAACCGCGAGCGCGACGGCTCGGCCGAGGGTTGACCCGCGGTTGCGCCGGCGTCGGCGCTGTCTTTCGCGTCGGCTCATCGAGATCGGTGGGGCGGGACGGCGCCGTGCAAGAAAATGGCCCACGGACGTCGGCGCCGCCGTGCCAACTGGCCAGTGTAGCTGTCGGGATGATTCGTCTGTCGCGGTTTTCGGTCCGTCGAGCTCCGGTCCTGCATCGCCGGCAGGATCGCTGGCACGATCTGAGGCGATGGACGCCCAGCGAGATTCCAAGGCCCCACCGGCGCTGCTTATCGACGCGCTCGGAACCCTCGTGGCGCTCGAGCCCCCCGCCCCCCGCCTCCGGGCCGGGCTCGCACGCCAGCTCGGGATCGAGGTCACCGAACCCCAGGCGCAGCGTGCGCTGGCCGCCGAGATCACGTTCTACCGCGCGCACATGGGGGACGGTCGCGATGCCGAGAGCCTCCGGCGGCTGCGCCGGCACTGCGCACGCGTCCTTGGGGAGGCCCTCCCCGACCCCGCGGCGCTTGCCGATCTCGACGCCTTGACCGACGCGCTCCTGGATGCCCTTCGCTTCACCGCTTTTCCTGACGCTCGTGACGCTCTGCTCCGAGCGCGGAGCCGGGGGGTCCGGGTGGTCGTGGTCTCCAACTGGGACATCTCGCTACTCGAGGTGCTCGAGCGCGTTGGTCTGGCGCCGCTCCTGCAAGGCGTCGTCACCTCGGCCGCGGTCGGGGCGCGCAAGCCCGCGGCGGCCATCTTCGAGCACGCGCTGAGACTCGCGGGTACGAGCGCCGGGGCTGCCCTGCACGTCGGCGACAGCCTCGACGAGGATGTGGCGGGCGCTCGGGCCTGCGGCATTCGTGCCGTGCTCCTGCGCCGCGACGGTCGCCCCGGCCCCGAGGGGGTGCCCACGATCACGGGGCTCGACGAGCTCGCCTGGCCGTAACCTCAAAGCGTGTCGACCAGTCCTCCAACTCCGTCTTCGACCGAGCCCCCCGAGGTTCCCGCCTCCGACGATCCCGTCGCGCGTGACCGGCGCAACGACATCCCTCCGTGGAAGCTCTGGACCGCCCCCGCCGGGATAGCCGTCGGCCTGATGCTCGGCGCCTTCGGGTCGATTCTCGTCGATGTCGTCGCTACCGCTGCGGGGTCAAGCCTGAACCACCCCACCCCGGCGGTCACGATCATCGGCGACATCGTCTTCGACCTCGGCTTCGTCGTCGCGGCGCTGTGGGTCTCGACGCTGACCGGGCGGCCCAGGGCCGCGGACTTCGGCTATCGCCGGGTGAGTCTGAAGACCGGCGTCACCGCCTTCATCCTCGCGGCGCTCGCCTATTACATCCTCACCGCGGTCTACGCATCACTGTTGAACCTCCACGGCACCGACAAGCTGCCCAGCGACCTTGGTGCCACCCACAGCACGGCGGCGCTGGTGGCGGCGTCGGTGTTCGTGTGCGCGATCGCCCCGATGGCCGAGGAGTTTTTCTTCCGCGGGTTCTTCTTCGGAGCATTGCGCCACATGCGCGTGCCCGTGCTCGGCCGGGACCTCGGGCCATGGATCGCGGCGGTCATCACCGGGATCCTCTTCGGCCTGGCCCATACCGGATCCGCGTCCTCGGAGTTCCTCGTCCCCCTCGGCTTCCTCGGCTTCGTGCTCTGCCTGGTGCGGTGGAAGACCGGGTCTCTGTACCCGTGCATGGCGCTGCACAGCGCCAACAACGCGCTCGCTCTCGGCGTCAACCAGCTGAGCTGGAGCGCGGCCGGAATCGTGGGCCTGATCCTCGCGTCCTGGCTGCTGATCGGAGCGATCACCGGCCCGCTGAGCGGCCGTTTGCGCCAGACCGCATGACTTCTGCCGTAACCAGAGTGCAACGCCTGGTTTACTTTGCGCGCATGCGTGGTCGTCTCGTCTCTCTCAGCCTGGCTCTGGCGGCCACTATCGCGATGCTCATGGCGGTTACGGGCGCTGCCTGGGCGGACGGCTCGACGACCTCCGCGAGCTCGTCAACGACCACCTCAACGACCACCTCAGCCCCCGCGGCGAGCGGGTCGGCCGCCTCGCTGCCCTCGGCCGTCTCGGCCGCGACCGGCAAGCCGACTCCCGTCCCCAAGCCCAAGCCGTCGCCCAGCCCGTCACCCACGCCCTCGCCGACGACGGCCGTCAAGGCTGCGGCCAGCCTCTCCCTCAGCCATGCCTACTTCGTCCACAAGAACGCGCTCACCCTCCCGGGACGCGTCGTCGAGGTGCAGGGAGTCGTGAAGCCCTACGTCGCCGGGCAGTGGGTGCAGATCGTCGCCACGATCAACAGGAAGGGCTTCAAGACCGACAAGCTGCGCATCAAGCCGTCGGCCAACGGCACCTCGGGCGTCTTCACCGAGAAGATCTCGGCCCGTCATGCCGGAATCGTCCGCGTCGTGGCGTCCCACGCGCGCACGGCGCAGATGCTGGGCTTCCAGGCGCGCCGGGCTTTCGCGGTGATCAACACTCCGGGGCCGGGCGCCAAGGGCCCCGGTGTGGACCTGATCCAGCACTACCTGGTGGCGCTGCACTTCTACCTGCCGGAGTCCGGGACCTACGACCTTCAGACCGAGCTCGCGGTCGACGCCTATCACCGGCTGCTGCACCGGGGGACGGGCAAGACGCTTGACCGGGGCACGCTGAATGACCTGCTCGCCCTGCGCGGCGCCTTCAAGGTGCGCGATCCCGGGCAGGGCAAACACGTCGAAGGGGATCTCGGCAACCAGCTGCTGGCTCTGATCAACGGCTCGAAGGTCTATCGGATCTACCCGATCAGCTCGGGCAAGCCCTCGACCCCCACGATCCTCGGACACTTCTACGTCTACTCGCGCGTGCCGGGCTACCTCCCCGACGGGATGTACTTCTCAGACTTCTTCCACGGCGGCTACGCCATCCACGGCTATGACCCGGCGCCCGACTACGCCGCCAGCCACGGCTGCATGCGGCTCCCGATATCGGACGCCCTCTCGGTCTGGAACTGGCTGAGCATCGGCGTCCCCGTGGACACCTACCTTTAGTGGGCGGAACCCACTAGTGGGGCCCACCGCCGCGCGCGACCGGCTGCTCGAGGAGCTGCGCCGTCATGCGCTGGTGATCGGCGAGGTCACGCTCACCAGCGGCGCCACCGCGCAGTACCTGATCGATGCCAAGCGGGCCATCCTCTTGCCGCCAGGGTTCACAGCGCTCTCCGAGCTCGTCGCCGACCAGGCCCGACTGTGGTCGGCCACCGCCGTGGGGGGGATGACGATGGGCGCCGATCCGATCGCCTGCGCCGCCCTGGCGGGGGGAGCCGACGTCAAGGCCTTCTTCGTGCGCAAGGAGGTCAAGCAACATGGCCTGGCGCGCCGAATCGAGGGGCCGCTGCTCGAGCCCGACGACCGCTGCATGCTCGTCGAGGACGTCGTCACCACCGGCGGCTCCACCATCAGCGCCCTGAACGCGATCCGCGACGAGGGTCATGAGGTCTGTGGCGTGCTGGCGATCTGCGACCGCCTGGCCGGCGGGGCGGAGGCGATCGAGCGCGCGGCCGGTGTGCCCTACGTGGCCCTGACGACGATCGACGAGGTCTATCCGGAGCGTCCCGACCGGGGTTGATCGCTGGGGGCGCGGAGCGAGCGCTGGCGTGCGAACTTCTGGCTGGGGAAGGGGGAGCCAGGGCTATAGCGTCACGTTTGACCACACCTGGCGCGTCACCGGAGGGCTTGGGACTGCCGAGCCTCATGGCGCGCGAACCGTCCCAAGCCCCCAATCCGAGCCCGAGGTGTGGCAGAAAACCACGCTCTACGCCGGCACACACCCTTTTCCCAAGCCCGAAGTTCGAACAAAGACCAACGCACCGCGCCCGGAACGATCACAATCGTCAGCGAGATGCCCGACCACGCCAACACCCCCCGCATCGCCGACTCGATTCTCGACACGATCGGTGACACCCCGCTGGTCGCTCTCACGCGGATCGGCTCCGGGCTCACCCCGCGGCTGATCGCCAAGCTGGAGGTCTTCAACCCCGGGGGGTCGATCAAGGATCGGGTGGCCGTCGCCCTGATCGAGGCGGCCGAGCGAGAGGGCAAGCTCCGGCCCGGGGGGACGATCGTCGAGCCGACCTCGGGCAACACCGGTACCGGGCTGGCGATCGCGGCGCGGCTGAAGGGGTACCGGGTGAGGGCGGTCATGCCCGACAAGATGTCCCGGGAGAAGATCGATCTCCTGCGGGCGTACGGGGCCGAGGTCGTGCTCGCCCCCACCGACGTCCCGCCCGAGTCCCCGCGCTCCTATTACCGGGTGGCCGATCGCCTGACCGAGGAGATCCCGGGCGCGTTTCAGCCCAACCAATATGCCAACGCGGCCAACCCCCGCGCGCATTACGAGAGCACTGGCCCCGAGATCTGGGAGCAGACCGCCGGCCAGATAACGCACCTGGTGCTGGGGGTGGGCACTGGGGGCACGGCCACCGGCGCCGTCCGTTACCTGCGTGAGCAAAAGCCCGACCTCGTCGTC
>JBAPXO010000157.1:0-12801 GCA_049284255.1 Solirubrobacteraceae bacterium
GGTCAGGTGATCCTCGTCGCTCGACGCCCAGGCGATGTGGTGGACGGTCCCGCCCCCCTGCCGGCTCCGTTGGCTCGGCGGATCGTCGTAGGCCCACCGGAACTCTCGCTGCTCGCCCACGAGCCGATATCCGCCGGCGCCAAGCCCGGCGAAGTCGAGCACGTCGGTGAGGAAGTCTCCGGCGTGGGGACGGTCGGTCCCGTGAGCCCGGGCTCCCTGGATCCCCACGAGCGCGTGCTCGGCTGGGATTTCCGGGTGCACGGCCACCAGCGGCGGATTGGCGGCATCCGCGACGACGAGTTCGAAGCTCAGTCCTTCGTAGTCCTGGAAGGCGAGCCGGTCTCCGGCAGCTCGGGACTCATAGCCGGCGCCGGCCAGGCGTCGTGCCCAGAACTCGAGCGCCTCCGGCGAGCGGACGCCGAGCTCGATGAGGTGGATCATCCCGTTCCCGGGCCGTCCGGGGGCCGCCCCAGGAAACTCGAACCACGTCAGAATCGAGCCTGGCGCCCCGGTCTCGTCGCCGAAGTACAGGTGATAGGCGTCGGGCGCGTCGAAGTTGACGGTCTTCTTGACCAGGCGCAGGCCAAGCGTCTCGGCGTAGAACTGCACGTTACGCCGCGCGTCACCGGTGATCATCGTGATGTGGTGCAGCCCCTCGAGCTTCATGCCACCTCCACGCCGTGTATGCCCGTTCGCGACGCCCGTTAGTCAGCTTTGAGCAGGTTTAAGCAGGTTCGGCGAACGCCTTGGTCAGAGAGACGACCACTCGCTGAGACAGCGCCGCGGCGAACCGGAGATCGTTGGCGGCCGTGGCGGTGGCGTCGTCGCCGCGCGTTGGGATCCGGGTGGCGATCGCCGGAGCGAGCGGCCCCAGCAGGTCGGTGGCCACCTCGACGGCGGTCCGGACTACCGTCGGCTCAAAGGACCACAGGACCTCGAAGGAGCGCTCGTCGTCGGCCGGCGCGCGGTCGGAGGGCTTCTCCCACGCGGCCAGGCACGCCTGGGCGCCGGGGGCGTCAACGATCAACACCCATTCGCGTGACAGGGCGTGTTCCCGCGAGATCGGAACCTCGACGGGTCCGTGGTGAGGCTGGCGCAGCCGCTCGAAGTCGGCCAGCGCGACCGCGAGCTCGGCGGTGCGCGCCAGCTCGCGCCAGCGGCGCTCGGCCTGGCGATAGAAGCGCTCGCGCTGGAATCCGCCGATCAGGAGCCCGGAGGCGGCGTTAGCGCAGTACTCGTCCTCGATCGCACGGCTGAGGGCGAGCACAGCAGGCTTGGGGAGGACCGCGGGCGAGACCTCGGGGCGGCGCCGGCGGACGCCGGCGAACACCGATGCCAGCGGCTTCGTCGGGCGGCGGGCACGGTCGATGGCGGCGGCGAGCGACAGACCCTGGCGGCGCAGCGCCAGCACCTCGAGCACCGCTGTGACATCAAGCTCGGAGTAGCGCCGGTGACCGCCGGGCCGGCGCGAGGGTTCGGGAAAGCCGTGGCGACTCTCCCACACGCGCAGCGTCGCGGCGTGCAGACCGGTCCGCTCGGCGAGCTGCGCGGTGCTCAATCCGGCGTTTGCATCGGCCACGGTCGGGAAACGATACAACTTGTTGAGCTTTACCCAACAGACCATTTCGTGAGGCCATGAGAGAACGCAGATTCATCGACGACAAGGGGAATGACCGATGCGGGTGCTGATCACGGGGGCGACGGGGACGATCGGCCTGGGACTCGCCGACGCTCTGGCCGCGCGGGGCGACGAGGTCGTCGCGCTCTCCCGAGATCCTGATCGGGCACAGCGTGTGCTCGGGGCGGGCGCCGAGGTCCACGCGTGGCCCGACCCCACCAGCCAGCCACCCCCTCCCGAGGCGCTGCGCGCCGCCGACGCGATCGTGAATCTCCTCGGCGAGCCGATCGCCCAGCGCTGGAGCGAGGATGCCAAGCAGCGGATCCGCGACTCCCGCGTGCTCGGCACCCGATCGCTGGTCACCGCGCTCAACGCCCTGCCCCCCGACGAGCGACCGCGCGCGCTGATCTCCCAGTCGGCTACCGGCTACTACGGCGCACGCGGTGACGCGCTCTTAGACGAGCAGGCCTCCCCGGGCGATGACTTCCTGGCCGACGTCGTCGTCGCCTGGGAGCGCGAGGCCGGTGTCGCCAACGCCCCGACGCGGGTGGCGTACACGAGGACGGGGGTCGTCCTGTCGCCGAGTGCAGGAGCGCTCGCCAAGATGCTGCCCTTCTTTCGGCTTGGCCTCGGCGGCCCCGTCGCGGGCGGCGATCAGTACGTCCCGTGGATCCACCTTCAGGATGTGATCGGTGCCCTTTTGTGCTGCCTCGATGACGAGAGTGCGGCGGGTCCGATCAACGTGAGCTCGCCCAATCCGGTCACCAATTCCGAGCTCTCACGAGCGCTCGGCCATGCGCTCGGGCGCCCGGCCGTCCTGCCGGTGCCGGGGTTTGCCGTCAGGCTGCTCTACGGCGAGATGTCGGGGGTGGTGACCACCGGGCAACGAGCCGTCCCGGCGCGCCTGGGGGAGCTCGGGTATGAGTTCCGTCACCGGGAGATCGAGCCGGCGCTGCGCGATGTCCTGACGGCTACGTGACCACCCACCGCCTCGAGCGCCGCCAGCATCTCGATCACCCGCTGGCGACGGTGTTCGCGTTCTTCGCCCAGGCGCGCAACCTGGAACGGATCACGCCGTCCTGGCTGAGTTTTCGGCTTGTGGGCGATGACCCGATCGAGATGGGGGCGGGCACGCTCATCCACTATCGCCTGCGGATTCACCATGTGCCCCTGCGCTGGACGTCGCGGATCGAGGAGTGGGAGCCCGACCGGGGCTTTGTCGATCGTCAGCTGCGCGGTCCCTACCGCCTGTGGCGTCATCGCCACTGCTTTGAAGCGACCGACACGGGAACGCTCGTCGTCGACCAGGTCGACTACGCCCTGCCTCTGGGCCGGGTGGGGGATCTCGCTCACCCTCTGTTCGTGGGTCGCGATCTGGATCGGATCTTCGACTTCCGACAGCGGATGGTCCCGAGACTCCTCGGATGACCGCTCTGGTTTGGTTTCGGCGCGATCTCCGCCTGCGTGACCACCCGGCGCTGCGCGCGGCGCTCGACCAGGGTGAGCCCGTCTTCCCGGTGTTCTGCTTTGACGACTCGCTGCTGCGGGGCCGGCACGCTTCGGGCCCCCGGACGCAGTTCATGCTGGAGTGCTTGGAGGATCTCGACGCCGGGCTGCGCGAACGAGGCAGCCGGCTGGTGGTTCGGCGCGGAAGTCCGGCGCGAGAGCTCGGGCAGCTCGCTCGTGATGTGCAAGCCGACACGCTGCACTTCAGCGCCGACGTCGGCCCCTTCGCGCGAACGCGCCAGGAGCAGGTGCGTCGGGCGATGCACCAAATAGGCGTTGACGTGCACGCCCACCCGGGTCTTTTCGCCGTTGACGCCCTGGAGCCCATCCGTACGCGCGCGGGGGATCCCTACACGGTGTTCACCCCGTTTCATCGAAGCTGGCTCGGCCAGCCGCGACGCGAGCTCCTCGGCCTTCCACGCCGGATCGCGACCCCGGAGGCCAAGGTGCGATTCGGCCGTCTACCGAGCCTGAGCGCGCTCGGTCTAAAGCAGGAGGTCGCCCACCCCGTCCCGGGAGGAGAGCGTGAGGGGCGAGACACCCTGCGGCGGTTTCTCGCCGACCCGGTCCGCGACTACGCCGTCGGGCGCGATGTGCTGGCCGGCGACTCCACGTCCCGGCTGTCTCCCTATCTGCATTTCGGCTGCGTGTCGCCTCGCGAGATCGAGGACCGGCTGAGCTCCGGCGCGGGGGCCGAGGCGTTTCGCCGCCAGCTGGCGTGGCGTGACTTCTACGCCCATGTCCTGGGCCACTTTCCCGCCAACGCCCGCTCAGAGCATCAGGCGCGCTACCGGGGTTCGATCCGCTGGAGCCACGCCGAGAAGGACTTCGAGGCCTGGTGCCAGGGACGAACCGGTTTTCCCTGCGTCGATGCCGGGATGCGTCAGCTGTTGCGCGAGGGTTGGATGCACAACCGGGCACGGCTGGTGGTTGGCTCGTTTTTGACCAAGGATCTTGGGATCGACTGGCGCTGGGGCGAGCGGTGGTTCATGCGCCTGCTGCTCGACGGCGATGAGGCTTCCAACAACGGCAACTGGCAGTGGATCGCCTCGGTGGGGGTCGATCCCCAGCCACCGTTTCGCCGGATGTTCAACCCCGCTCGTCAGCAGGAGCGTTTCGATCCCAGCGGCGCGTACGTACGCCGCTATGTGCCCGAGCTTCGCCGCGTCGCCGACGAATACCTCCAAAGGCCATGGACGATGTCCGAGGACGAGCAAGCGCGGGCGAGCTGCCGGATCGGCGTCGACTACCCGGAGCCGATCGTCGACCACGCGCAGGCGCGCCGCCAGGCGCTGGAGCGCTACGGGGCGGTGGGTGGTTAAGGCCCTCAGGGCCTAAACGTCCGGACGCGGACGCGAACTGTGTTTCACTTGCTACTTGCGGGTAGCCAATCGGTATGGCTAATACCGAGACACGTACCGAGAAGGGCGTCAGCCTGGCCAGGGGACCAGCACTGATCCTGGGAACGATCCTGCTCGCCGCGGGGCTCTACTTCCTTTACAAGCAGCATTTCTTCCCCCCATTCTCGAACTTCCCCAACGGCACGCCGGTCGCCAAGGGCAAGGTGTTAGGACTCTTTGAGGCCAATGGCTGGACGGGCATGCTCACCGCCGTCGCCGGCGGCTTGCTGCTGTTCGGCGCCGCCCAGCATCTGCTGGCCAAGACGATGAGCCTGATCGTGGGTGTAGCGCTTGGCGCTGCCGCCGTGATCGCGCTGATCAGCGGCAATGTGCTGGGGATGGCGGCCGCCAACGGCTGGACGGAGCTCGGCTGGGGGATCGCCGCGGCGATCCTGCTTCTGAACACCCTGATTCCGCGCCGGAGGCACACGGTCGAGACCTATGACGACCGGCCCGCCGGACGTCGGGTGGGCCGGGGCCGTACCGCGACCGCGGCGGGAGCCGGCGCGGCCGGCGGGACCGCGGTGGGTGCCCACGAAGGGCGAAAGGAAGAACGCGCGGCCGATGCCGATGCCGCTGATCGTGAGGGCGCCAATGGCCCGGGCCGCGATGACCGCACCGTGATGCGCAACACCGAAGGCGGAGCGGCCGGAGATCGCGACGCGAACGCCGAGCCCGTGGGTGGTCGAGAGTCCTACGACGCGCCCGAGCAGCGCGTTCGCTCCACCGACGACCCGGAGTAGCAGCTTCGGCGGCCGCAGGCCTCCCTGGCAGCGGGGACGCTTGCGGCCGCTGCTTGATTAAGAACTCGCGGACCTCCGCGTATCACTATTGGCATCCGCCTGTCCCTGGTGTAGCTTGCCCGCGTGGCCAGGGGAGAGCAGAGCGACGGAGTCCTGTCGGTCAGTGAGCTCACCGTCGCCTTCGGTGGCATCACGGCGCTCGAGGATGTGTCGCTGCAGGTCTCGACAGGTGAGGTGCTCGGCGTCATCGGGCCCAATGGCGCGGGCAAGACGACGCTGTTCAACGTCATCTGCGGCTTCGTGGCGCCCACGTCGGGGGCTTTGAGTTGGCGAGGGCAGCCGCTCGCGCGGATTCGTCCTCATCGGCTGGCCAGACTCGGGATCGCCCGGACCCTGCAGGGGGTAGGACTGTTCGGGAGGTTGACGGTCCTTGAGAACGTGCTCGTGGGCGCTCAGCGCTTCCGCCGCGCCGGTCTGGCCAGCGCCCTGCTGGCGCTCCCGCGCTCCGATCGCGACGAGCGGGTCCTTCGTGAGCGGGCGCTGGCGACCCTCGCCCGCCTGGGGTGCGACGGCGTCGCCGATCGCCTTCCCTCGACGCTGCCCTACGCCGTACAGAAGCGTGTCGCGCTGGCCCGAGCGCTCGTCGGGGAGCCCGAGCTGCTCCTGCTCGACGAGCCGGCCGGTGGCTTGGACGCCGGTGAGCTCTCCGAGCTGGCCAAGACGATCGAGGAAGTGGGCAAGTCGATCGCCGTCATGCTCGTCGACCATCACATGGATCTCGTCACCTCGGTCTGCGATCGCCTGGTCGTGCTCGATTTCGGGAGCGTGATCGCGTCGGGTGCGCCCCCGGAGGTGCGCCAGGACCCGCGGGTGCTCGAGGCGTACCTGGGGCGCGAGGCTGAGACGGCGAGTGCCGCCATGACCGGGGAGGGCGGAGATGCTCACGGTTGACGGCCTGACCACCGACTACGGCGCGGTGCGAGCGGTCGATGGGGTCTCGCTGGAGGTGGCCGAAGGTTCGGTGACGGCCGTGCTGGGCGCCAACGGTGCGGGTAAGACCTCGCTGTTGCGCACGATCACCGGCTTGGTGCCCGCCAGCGCCGGTCGCGTCTCCTTCCAGGGGAAGGAGATCACTCGTCTGGCCGTGGAGGAGATCGTCCGGCTCGGACTCGCGCACGTCCCCGAGGGGCGAGGCGTGATCGGCGAGCTGACCGTCGAGGAGAACCTCCGCCTGGGCGGCCTGTGGCGCGCCAAGGCGGCGGCGCCCCTTTCGGAGATCTACGACCTGTTCCCCCGCCTGCGGGAGCGAGAAACCCAGCCGGCGTCACGGTTGTCCGGCGGCGAGCGCCAGATGCTCTCGATCGGGCGCGCGCTGATGGCCCGCCCGCAGGCGCTGCTGCTCGACGAGCCGTCGCTGGGGCTGGCGCCGGTGATCGTGGCCCAGATCATGAGCCTCATCCGCCGCCTGGCCGACACCCTCGGGCTCGCCGTGCTCCTTGTCGAGCAGAACGCCCGCTCCGCGCTCTCGATCGCCAACCGCGGGATCGTCCTCAACCTCGGCAAGGTCGTCGCCGACCAGGAGCCCCACGAGCTCGCGGCCGACGAGCGGCTGCGCCACGCCTACCTCGGATTTTGAGCCGCCCATGACCAAGTTCATCGACCTGACGCTGAGCGGCATCTCCGACGGAGCCATCTACGCCGCGGTGGCACTTGCCCTCGTCCTCATCTGGCGGGCCACGAGGATCGTCAACTTTGCCCAAGGGTCGATGCTGATGATCACCACCTTCATCGCGTCAGCAGTGATCGGCTGGACGGGCTCCTACTGGGTCGGCTTCGCCTCGGCACTGGTGAGCGGCCTGGTGCTCGGGGCGGTGGTCGAACGCGTGTTCATCCGGCCAGTCGAGAACGCCCCACCGCTCAATGCCGTCGTCCTCGCGCTCGGGCTCTACACGTTGCTGGTCGCCGCGGCGGGGATGATCTGGGGCAACACCCCGCGCTCGTTCCCAGCGGCGTTCTCATTGCAGGGCTACAAGGTGGGGGGGACGCGACTGCTGTTCACACCCAACGACACGTTCATCGTTGTCGTCGTCATCGTGGTCGCGGTGCTCCTGGCGGCGTTGTTCCGCCTGACCCCCCTGGGGCTGCAGATGCGAGCGTCGGCGTTCGCGCCCGAGGTGGCGCGGCTGCTCGGGGTTCGCGTCGGCCGGATGCTGACCGCGGGATGGGCACTGGCCGCGGTGGCCGGGGCTCTGGCCGGCGTGCTCGTCGCTCCGGCGGTCTTCCTGGGGCCCAACAGCTTTGATCCGATCCTGATCTCTGGCTTCGTGGCCGCCGTTCTGGGGGGACTCGACAGCCCGCCGGGGGCAGTCATCGGCGGTGTGGTTCTCGGTGTCCTCCTCTCCTACGTCTCGGGCTACGCGGGCTCCGCGTTGGTTCCCCTGGCGGCCCTGGCCATCCTCATCATCGTCCTCATGGCCCGCCCGGGCGGGCTGTTTCCGGCCAGCACGGAGCGGCGGGTATGACCGCGGTGCGCGGCCTCCTGGCGCGGAGCACGCTCCTGCGCTCGCTGGCCTGGGTGATCCTGGCTGGGGTCGTGCTCCTGCTGGTCACCGAGTTCGTCAGCGCTTACAACAATCTGCAGCTGGCGGACGGCGCCTACTACTTCGCGGTGCTCGCCGGCCTGACCATCCTGGCGGGCCAGAGCGGTCAGATCTCGCTCGGCCAGGGGGCGTTCATGGCGGTCGGGGCCTACACCGTCGCGATCCTGATCGGAAACGAGGACTGGGCGCTCGTCCCGGCGATCGTGGCGGGGACCGCGGTCACCGCTTTGGTCGGGATTCCCGTCGGCGTGGCCGCCAGCCGGCTGCGCGGTCCGTATCTGGCGGGCGCGACCCTCGCCTTCGCGGTGGGGCTCCCGGCCCTCGCCGACAAGTTCTCGAGCTTCTTGGGCGGCGAGAACGGGCTGATCATCAATCCCCCGACGCCGCCGCCTTCGCTGGGGGTCAACTTCCCGCTGGAGCGCTGGGAGGCGTGGATCGCGTGCGCGGGCGCGGTCGTGGTGCTGTTCGTGCTCTACAACCTGACCGCCAGCGGCGTTGGCAGATCGCTGCGTGCGGTTCGTGATGACGAGGTCGCCGCTTCGCTATCGGGCCTGAACGTCGGCCGTCTGCAGACCCTCGCCTTCGTGATCAGCGCGGCCTGTGCCGGTCTCGGGGGCGCCCTGCTCGCGGTAGTCCTGCAGCTCGCCGCGCCCGGAGCCTTTCCACTGACGCTCTCGCTCTCGTTGCTCACGGGAGTGGTGCTGGGCGGGCTGGGGTCGCTGGTGGGCGCCATCTGGGGCGCTGCCCTGCTCGTGCTCTTGCCCAACTGGACCACTGACCTCGCGCACTCCTTCTCCCTCTCGACCAAGGTGTCCAACAACCTTCCATACGCCATCTACGGGGTCGTTCTCATCGTGGCCATGATCGTGTGGCCGAGTGGGATCCAGGGTGGGTTCCGCGCCCTGGGCGGCAAGCTGCGCCAACGCCGGGCGTCGGCCGTCAAGCACCCGCCCGCCACAGCGGAGGGGTCATGAGCAGGCGCGTCGCGGTTGACGGCCCCGCCAGGGCCGCGAACGTTGTCCGGCGCCGAGCAGAGCGGCTTCGACCTCGCGCAAGCGAGCGTGATCACCGCGGATGCCGATC
The DNA here is from genome assembly GCA_049284255.1 of Solirubrobacteraceae bacterium. Lineage (GTDB taxonomy): Bacteria > Actinomycetota > Thermoleophilia > Solirubrobacterales > Solirubrobacteraceae > Palsa-465. The sequence goes on from JBAPXO010000157.1 coordinate 8,951, forward strand.
GCAGTGTCGTTGTAGAGAAAAGCCTCGGCCAAACGAACGATCGCGTAGGCGAGCGTCGCCGGATCGGCCGGGGGGTCATATAGGCCGCCGTCGGCCTCGGCCGCGATGAGATCGGTGATGCAGGCGACCGAACGGGCCTGGACGAGGCCGGTCGAGCTCGTGAGCAGCCGCAGGGCGCTGTCTCGTTCCTGTTCGAGATACCGGCGCAGCGCCGTCGAGCGGGCGACGCTGCGGTTGATCTGGTCGAAGACCTCGAGCAGTCCCTCCACGCCGCGGACCTTGACCTGCCGGCGCTTGCGGGCGACCAGCGCGGCGATTTCGTCGCCGATCACCTCGCCGAGCACGCGCTCACGCGAGCCAAACCACCGGTATATGGTCGCCCGTCCGAGTCCGAGGTGCCGGGCCAGGATCGTGAGGTCCAAGCGCTCTCCGGCCAGCCATTGGGCGCGCGCGGCCGCCACGACATCCTCGCGCGAGGCGGTAGCGGGTCGCCCTCGCTTGGCACCGGTTGCAGCGGACATCTTCGGAGCTTAGTATTTGAAACGCCTGAGGGAGAACGTATCGAATTGCCTGGGGTTCGACCGCGGGCTGGCTCAGACCGTCAGCCTTGCCGCCGGCGCCGGAGCGCGGGGACCAAAATCAAATAGTTCGAGGAGGAGAGCAATGGGTCGTGTCAGCACTCGGTGGCTGGTGGGTGGAGCAGTCTTGCTCGTATCCGCCTTGGCCGCTGCAGGTTGCGGTTCGTCGAGCAGCGGTGGCGGAAGCTCAAGTGCTCCGGGGGTCACTCCCACGAGCATCACCTTCGGGACCCATCAGCCGCTGACCGGGCCGGCGGCGCCGGGCTACAGCGAGATCGCCCCGGCCTCGCAGGCGTTCTTCAACTACGTCAACGCCCACGGCGGGGTGTTCGGGCGCAAGATCCACCTGATCATCAAGGACGACGCCTACAACCCCACCCAGACCGTCTCGGTCGTCCACCAGCTCGTGCTCCAGAATAAGGTGTTCGGGATCTTCGAGGGCCTGGGGACACCCACTCACACCAAGGTCGTCGGCTTCCTCAACGCCTCCAAGGTCCCCGACATCTTCGTCGCCTCCGGTTGCCCGTGCTGGGACAACGGTTCCGCCCAGCCCTACACCTTCGGCTGGCAGCCCAACTACACGATCGAGGGCAAGATCCTCGGCCAGTACATCAAGCAGCACTTCGCGGGCAAGAAGATCGGCGTCCTCTACCAGGACGACGACTTCGGCAAAGGTGGGCTGACCGGGATCCAGGACGAGGTGCCGGCATCCGACATCGTCGCCAAGGAGCCCTACCAGTCCGGCGTCACCACCCTGGCCTCCCAGGTCACCGCCATCAAGGCCGCCAAGGCGGCCGTCATGGTGGACTTCACGGTGCCGATCTACACCGCGATCGCCCAGCTGACATCGTTCACGCTGGGCTACAAGCCGCAGCTCGTCGTCTCCAACGTCGGAATCGATCCGACAACGGTGGGCGGCCTGCTTAAGACGATCTCCAAGGGCAAAGCTTCGGGCACCGCGCTCATCGAGGGCGCGATCTCCGACAACTACCTGCCCTCCAACACCGACGTGTCCAACCCGTGGATCGCGCTCTTCAAGAAGGTTCACGACCAGTACGACAAGAGCGCGCCGTTCGACGGCAATGTCGTCTACGGGATGGCCAACGCCTACACGCTCGTTCAGGCGCTGCAGGCCGCTGGCAAGGACCTGACCCGGCAGAAGCTGGTCAACGCGATCGAGCAGGACGGAATGAAGTGGTCAGGTCCGGGCCTCGTGCCCTTCCGCTACACGACGACGCAGCACGGCGGCTACGGTGGCGTGGAGATGGGCCAGATCCGCAACGGCAAGGTCGTCCTCTTCGGTGGTCCGCTCGTGACCCAGCCGACATCCGGAAGTCCGATCACCCCCTACACCGGCAAGCAGCCCGCGCCGCCGGCGAGCGGGGTGCCGAGCAGCTGACATCGGGAGCGATCACGGTGGTGCCGGCCATCAGCGGCCGGCGCCGCCGCGCTCCTTTCAGCTGAGCCCCTGGGCGTCGACGGCCTTGCGGGCGGGGCCGACGAGCGAATCCTGTAGGCGGCGCACGGCGTCGAGGTGGTCCCCGGTCCAGATGACGCGGACCGCGGTCGCCGTCGAGTTCCCCTCGCCGTCGCCCAGATCCTTACCGTCGCGCAGATCTTCACGGACGGCATCGACCAGCCGATCGGCGTCGCCGGGACCGGCCCCGAGAGGATCGGGCACCGACGCCCGGCCCGAAAGGCTTGCGCCGAAGCCGTCATACCAGATGGTCAGGAGTCCGGCCCGGCTGAGAAGCTCCCGCCGCGCCGCCGCTCGATCCCCATCGTCATTTGACTCGTCCTCCCAGAGCGCGAGCACGGCGTCGCCGGCGAGGCGGACACCCGCGACCCCCGTGACCAGCGTGGTCACCTCGGCAAGCGCCAGCGTCTTGGCGCCCCGCTCTGACAGGTAGCCCCGGAAGGTGTCATCGAGACGCCGCGAGGACGCGGCGGCCCGCGTCGCCTCCGTCCCCGGCCGGGCCGGGCCGGGAACCCGAGGATCACAACGATCCACCCCATAGGCAACGGCCCGGGCCAGGTAGTCGGCGCTGTCCACGTACGCCTGCTCGAGCGCGCGCCCCAGCGCTACGGCTGCCCCGCGGGGCCAGAAGAACAGTCCAACGGCCAGGCTGACCGCGGTGCCGATCGCGATGTCCTCGACGCGTACCAGTCCGATCTTCCAGCCGGCGGGAGCCAGGATGTTGAACAGGATCAGCAGGGTCACGGTGAACGCCGCCTGGCCGGCGGCGAAAGAGACCGCGGCCGGAGCGAGACCGGCGCAGAGAACGGCGATCGGCAGGAGCACCCAGAGCAGGGCCGTGTTGGTCCCGATCAGGAAGACGATCGCGCCTCCGATCACGAACCCCACGGTCGTTCCGGCGAGGGCCCGCAGGGTGTTCTGCCCGGTATTGAGCGCGCTGGAGCGCAGGACCGAGAGGGTGCCGAATGCCACCCAGAAGGCGTGCTGTACCGAGATGAGGTCGGCGACCAGGACGGCCAGACCGAGAGCGGCGGCTCCCCGAAGGCTGTTGTGAAGCCACGACGAGTGCAGGTCGACATGCGCGCCGGCGCGCTCTTGAACGGCCGATAGCGCCCCCGAGAATCCGGGCGGTTGACGTCCGAGCAGCCTCGCCGGCCACGACCGTCGGTCCGCAGCCGCCGCATAGTCGGCGTTGGCGGCGATCTGGGTGACGACGAAGCTCAGCTCCTGGGCCCGGAAGCTCGGGTCGAGCGAGGACACCACGACGCGCGCCGTGTCGTCACCCGGCGAGCAGGCCGCGGCGGCCGCAGCGGGTAGTCGGGTCGTCGTCTCGCTCTCCAGACCCTCGAGCGCGGAGTGCAGCTTGGCTTGGGATGCATGCAGCACCTCGGAGCTCGGGCCGGGGGACTCGAGCACGTCGGCGACCGCGTCCAGCGTCTCGGCAGCCGCGCCTCGCACCCTGCAGACCCCGTCGTCGACGCGCCGACCGTGGCCCTTGGGGGTCGAGCGGAAGACGACGGACTCAAGCCATCGCAGCTCGTCGACCAGGCGCACGACTGCCCGAGCCGAGGAGCTCAGTCCGGTCGGCCGGTACGGGGTGGCGAAGAAGGTGGTCTGAAGCGCGTGCAGGGCTTGAGTCGACGCCGCCACTGCCGCGGCGAGATCGCCCTCGGCGTTTTCCGAGCCATCACCAAGCATGTAGGTCACCTCCGCGCGCAGCCGGGCGGCAAGCGCTCGGCAGGCTGAGACCGCCCCTGTCCGCACGGGATTGCGCGCCGGCGCGGGCCACAGGAGCG
>JBAPXO010000158.1:0-7033 GCA_049284255.1 Solirubrobacteraceae bacterium
CTCTCGAGGAGATCCAGGCGATTGCCGCGAAGGTGCGGACCGGAGCTCTGGGCCGCTGAGGGCGCGGCAGCTTAGTAGGCTCAGCGCCATGTTCTACGACGACGACGCTGACCTCCACAAGCTCGACGGCAAGACCGTCGCGATCATCGGCTACGGCTCCCAAGGCCATGCCCACGCGCTCAACCTCAAGGACTCCGGCGTAGACGTCGTCGTTGGGCTGCGCTCAGGCTCGGCGAGCGTCGCCAAGGCCGAGAGCCATGGCCTGCGGGTGCTCGAGCCCGCCGACGCCGCCAGCGAGGGCGACATCGTGATGCTGCTGGCCCCCGATGAGCTGCACGGGCAGATCTGGGACGGCGGCATCGCCGACGGGATCGCCCCCGGCAACGTCTTGATGTTTGGCCACGGGTTCTCGATCCACTACGGCGAAATCGTCCCCCCGCCCGAGGTCGACGTGGCGCTCGTGGCCCCCAAGGGCCCGGGGCACCTCGTCCGCCGCCAGTACCTCGAGGGGTCAGGCGTCCCGTGCCTGATCGCCGTTGCGCAGGACTCCAGCGGCGACGCCCTGGGAATCGCCCTGGCCTACGCCAAGGGGATCGGGGGAACCCGCGGCGGCGTCATCGAGACGAGCTTCAAGGACGAGACGGAAACCGATCTCTTCGGCGAGCAGGCCGTCCTCTGCGGCGGGGTCACCGAGCTCGTGCGAGCCGGATACGAGACCCTGACCGATGCCGGCTATGACCCTCGTCTGGCCTACTTCGAGGTCCTGCACGAGCTCAAGCTGATCCTCGACCTGATGTACGAGAAGGGGATCTCCGGCATGCGGTACTCGATCTCCAACACGGCCGAGTACGGGGACATGACCCGCGGCAACCGCATCATCGGCGAGGAGACGCGCGCCGCCATGAAACAGGTGCTCTCCGACATCCAGGACGGCACCTTCGCACGAGAGTGGATCGCCGAGAACCGCGCCGGCCAGGAGAACTTCAAGCGCCTGCGCGACGAGCAGTCCCGCCATCAGGTCGAGCTCGTGGGGCGTGAGCTGCGCGAGCAGATGGACTGGATCGACACCGAGTTTCAGGAGTAGCGCGGGCCCCCGGCGGGCCCCTCGCGGGCACGCCCGGCCTCTGGCTACAATCGGTCGCGCCGTCGTAACTGGCGCGATCGGGTGGACAACCACCGGGAAGCGACGGCCTCAAAATCGCCGCGCGCCTGGGCATGTAGATCCCGCTAACTTCGAGGAAGCCACATGACCCAGACCGTGCTGCATATCCCCGACGCCCTCAAGCCTGCCGACGGCCGCTTCGGCTCGGGGCCCTCACGCGTGCGGCCCGAGCAGCTGGCGCATCTCGCCGGCCCGGGCGCCGCGCTCATGGGGACCTCGCATCGCCAGAAGCCCGTCAAGGAACTCGTCGGCAGGGTCAGGGCCGGTTTGACGGAGTTCTTCGCCCTCCCCGACGGGTACGAGGTGGTCCTCGGCAACGGCGGCACGACGGCGTTCTGGGACGCCGCCGCGTGCTCGCTCGTGCGTGAGCGCGCCCTGCATCTGACCTACGGGGAGTTCTCCGCGAAGTTCGCGGCCTGCACCCGGAGCGCGCCCTTCCTGGCCGATCCGGTCGTGATCTCCGCCGATCCGGGCGATGCTCCCGAGCCGGTGGCCGACCCGAGCGCCGACGTGATCACCTGGGCCCACAACGAGACTTCAACCGGCGTGATGGTCCCGGTCACGCGCCCCCAGGACTCAGAGCACGCCCTCGTGCTCGTCGACGCCACCTCAGGTGCCGCCGGGCTGCCCGTCGACATCACGCAGGCAGACGCCTACTACTTCGCTCCCCAGAAGGGCTTTGCCTCCGACGGAGGACTGTGGCTGGCGATCCTCAGCCCGGCTGCACTGGCGCGGATCGAGGAGATCGAATCCGCGCAGCCGCGCGCGCGCTGGATCCCCGACTTCCTCTCGCTGTCCACCGCCTTGGACAACTCCCGCAAGGACCAGACCTACAACACGCCCGCGATCGCCACCTTGCTGCTGCTCGATGACCAGCTTCAGTGGATGCTGGACCGTGGTGGCCTCGATGCGATGGTCGCTCGCACTTCAGCCTCGAGCTCCCACTTGTACGACTGGGCGCATCGCCGGCCGGAGACGACGCCGTTCGTCGCGGACCCGGACAAGCGCTCGCTGGTCGTGGGCACGATCGACTTCGACGAAGACGTCGACGCCGCCGAGCTGGCGGCGACACTGCGGGCCAACGGAATCGTCGACGTCGAGCCCTACCGCAAGCTCGGCCGCAACCAGCTCCGGGTCGCGATGTTCCCGGCCACCGATCCCGCCGACGTCCAGGCCCTGACCGCGTGCATCGACTGGCTTCTGGAGCAGTCATGAGCGGCGGAGACGGAGCCACGACCGGTACTCGTGTCCTGGTGGCTGAGAAGATCGGCGATTCGGGGATCAACCTGCTGCGCGAGCACTTCGACGTCGACGTGGGCGCCGGCTGGAGCACCGAGGAGCTGACGGACCGGATCGCGGATTACGACGGCATCCTGATCCGCTCGGCGACCAAGCTCGACAGCGACCTGATCGAAAAGGCCAAGCGCCTGCGCGCCGTGGGCCGGGCCGGAGTCGGCGTCGACAACGTCGACGTGCCCGCGGCCACCAAACGGGGAATTGTTGTCGCCAACGCTCCCCAGTCCAACGTCATCACGGCCGCCGAGCACACCATGGCGCTGCTGCTGGCGCTCGCCCGCAACGTCCCGCAGGCCCACGCCTCGCTGACCAGCGGCAAGTGGGAGCGCTCGAAGTTCTCGGGCGTCGAGCTCTATGAGAAGACGCTCGGGATCCTTGGCTTCGGGCGCATCGGTCAGCTCGTCGCCCAGCGGGCTCGCGGCTTCAACATGAAGGTGATCGCGTTTGACCCCTACGTAGGGGCCGAGCGCTATCGCGAGCTCGGCGTGGAGAAGGCCGGGACTCCCGACGACGTCTACGCCGCCGCCGACTTTCTGACGCTGCACCTGCCCAAGACCCCCGACACCGAGGGCTGGCTCAACGCCGAGGTGCTGGCCAAGTGCAAGGACGGCGTCCGGGTCCTCAACGTCGCGCGCGGTCCGCTCGTCGTCGACGAGGATCTCAAGGCAGCGCTGGACTCCGGCAAGGTGGCGGGCGCGGCGCTCGACGTGTTTGCATCCGAGCCCGTCACAGAGCACCCTCTGTTCGAATACCCGAGCGTGATCGTCACGCCCCATCTCGGCGCCTCCACCGCCGAGGCCACCGACCGCGCCGGCTACCAGGCGGCCGAGCAGGTGGTCGCGGCCCTGACCGGCGGCGTGGTCACGAGCGCGGTCAACGTCCCCGCGATCCCCGCCGAGGACGTCGAGGTCCTGGGGCCGTTCGTCGCCCTGTGCACCGCGCTGGGCAAAATCGCGAGTGCCCTGGCGCTGGCCGAGGGGAGCTCGGTGGACCGCGTCCAGATCGACTTCTTTGGGCGCCTCGCCGACCGCGACACGCGGCTGCTCGCCCTTCAGGCCCTGCTCGGCGTGCTCTCGGGTCACACCGAAGAGGAAATCAACGCCGTGAACGCTCCCGCGATCGCCGAGGAGCGCGGGATCCGCGTCGTCGAGTCAAAGCACAGCGCCGCCCGCGACTACACCGACTTGGTGCGCGTCGAGGTCGGCGCGGGTGACGCGGCCGTGCGTGTGGCCGGAACCCTGATCGGGCGCCGCAATCGACCGCACCTGCTCGAGGCGTGGGGCCAGCGGTTCGATGTCCAGCTTGAGGAGCACATCACGCTGTTCCGCTACCAGGACCTGCCCGGGATGCTCGGCCGCGCCGGCACCGCGTTCGGACAGCACGGCGTCAACATCATCTCGGCCGCGGTGGGGCGGCTGCCCGACGAGCAGCACAGCGAGGAGGGCCGCCTGGCGGCGATGGCGATCACGACCTCGTCGCCGGCTCCGCCGGAGGTGGTGCAGGAGATCGCCTCCAGCGACGGGTTCGTCGCCGGTCAGACGGTCGCGCTCTGACGCGTCACTCTGACCGCGCTTGCTAGCGGCGCCGGGGGAGGAACACGACCCGGTCGCGCAGGTCCTCGACCAGAGCTCCGTCGAGATCCATGGCCGCCCCCATGTCCTCCAGCGACGAGAAACCTCCGACCTGCTGACGCTCCTCCACGAGCCGCGTGGCCAGGTCGGCGTCGACTCCCGGAAGCTCGAGCAGGGCGGTCACCGAGGCGTTGTTGACGTCGACCAGGCCGGCGTCGGCGGCACCCTGGCGATCGGGCCGGCCGATTCCGATCTCCTCAGCTAGCGCCGGGTTGGTGCGCGCGATCTCCATGGCCCGGCGCCGGTCGGCGAGGCGCTGCTCCCCGGCCTCGGCCGCGGCCTCGAGACTCGACGCCATTTGGCGCTCATAGGCGGGACGGATGGCGAATGAAGTGGCGATCGCGCCCACCCAGCCGACGATGATCAGCAGGCCGGCGAAATCGTCGTTACCGGAGTGGCCGGATTTGCTGACGCTGTTGGCGACGAATCCCGCCACGACGATCGCCGACCACAGCACGCCGAGGACGGTCCACATCACGCGCCTTGCCTTGACCCCGGCGTAGATCGGCGCCCACGCGCCCAGGCCGATCGGGACGAGCGACACGTATGGCCAGCGGGTGCGCTGTTCAGCGGGGACGGGGCTACTCATGGGCGCAAGCATGCCAGCGAGAGGTACTTCGCTGCTACGCTGTGCCCCAGATGGCACTCCGCCTCGAACTCGCTCTTCTTCTCCTCCCCCCTCGGGGGGAATAGCGCGCCGGCGGCCGCAACTAGCCGCGAACCAGCACCGAGAAGAAGCCAAGTTCGACGAAGTAGAGGAGTGACATGAACAAGCCCGACGATCCCGACCGAGTACTGATCTTCGACACGACGCTGCGCGATGGTGAGCAGTCACCGGGGATCTCCCTGAACACGCAGGAAAAGCTCGAGATCGCCCAGCAGCTGGCGCGCCTGGGCGTGGACGTGATCGAGGCCGGATTCCCGATCACCTCGCCCGGAGATTTCGAAGCCGTGCAGTCCATCGCCCGGACCGTCGAAGGCCCGGTGATCACCGGGCTGGCGCGGACGCACGTCGCCGACATCGATGCCGCCTACAACGCCGTGCGCGACGCGGCCCGCCCGCGCATCCACACCTTCATCTCGACCTCGGACATCCACATCCGCCATCAGCTGCAGACCACGCGTGAGGATGTCGTCGGCCAGGCCCGGGCGGCCGTGGCCCATGCCAAGCACTACCTTGACGACGTCGAGTTCTCGCCCATGGACGCCACCCGCTCCGAGCTCGAGTTCACCGCCGAGGTCTGCCAGGTGGCCCTCGACGAGGGCGCGACCACGATCAACATCCCTGACACCGTCGGCTACGCCATGCCCGACGAGTACGCCGAGTTCCTGCGGGGGCTGTATGAGCTCGTCCCCGATCTGCACGGCGTGGTGCTCTCGGTGCATTGCCACGATGACCTCGGACTGGCGGTCGCCAACTCCTTCGCCGGCCTGCGCGCGGGCGCTCGTCAGGTCGAGTGCGCCGTGAACGGAATCGGCGAGCGGGCCGGCAACGCTTCGCTCGAGGAGCTGATCATGCTCCTGCACACCCGCTCGGACGACCTGGATCTCCACACGGGCGCGGTCACCTCGGAGATCGCCCGCACCTCACGGATGGTCTCGCGCCTGACCGGATATGCGGTCGCACCCAACAAGGCGGTCGTCGGGCGCAACGCCTTCGCGCACGAGTCGGGCATCCATCAGGACGGAGTGCTCAAGGAGCGCACCACCTACGAGATCATGGACGCCACGACCGTCGGCCTGGACGCCAACTCGATCGTGCTCGGCAAGCACTCCGGCCGCCACGCCCTGGCCCAGGCGCTGTCAGAGCTGGGCTTCGAGATCAAGGGCCAGGCGCTCAACACCGCCTTCAAGCGCTTCAAGGAGATCGCCGACAAGAAGAAGCAGGTGACCGCGATGGACCTGGAGGCGCTGGTCACCGACGAGCTTCGCCAGGAGATCGCCGGCTATGTCCTGGAATGGTTCGACGTCGAGGCCTCTTCGCGGCGCCCGCCGCACGCCACGGTCGCGGTGCGTGGCCCCGACGAGGAGGAGCTGGTCGGCTCGTTCACCGGAGACGGACCCGTCGACGCCATCTTCCACGCCATCAACGCCGCCACCGGCGTCGATGCTCGTCTCAGGGAATTCCGCGTCGACGCCGTGACCGGTGGCCAGGACGCGCTCGGCGAGACCTCGGTGGTGCTGGAGGTGGCCGGGGTCACCGGCTCGGGCCAGGGCGTGTCGACCGACATCCTGGAGGCGGGCGCACGCGCCTACGTGCGCGCGCTCTCAAACGCCGTGCGCCGTCAGGGCATCCTCGCCGAGCAGGAGGCCACCCCGGACGCCGTGCGCGAGCCGGTCCGAGCTCCGTAAGCGGCCCGGTCCGAGCTCCTTAAGCGGCCCGATCCGCGCGCGGGCCTACCAGCTGTGGCTGTCGGCGGCCACCAGGAGTCCCTGGCGGTAGCCGGCCGAGAGCACCCGGGTGCGCGGCTCCTGGTCCATGAAGTTCGATCCCATCGCCGCCGCGCACTCGGCGTTGGGGGCCACGGTGCGTACCCGTGCACCCCGGCGCCGCAGCGCCAGCGCCTCGATCGAGACCGCCGAGCGAGCGACGTTGCGCATCACGGTGAGCATGGTGTGGCGGGTGCCCAGGCTGGCCGTGGGATTCAGGCACAGGACGTGGGTGTCTCGCCCCGCCGGAGCGGCGTCGAGATTGGTCGGGCTCCACACGCCGCCGTCGACGTATTCGCGGTCGCCGATCTGAACGGGGGCGAACAGCCAGGGGACGGTGCATGATGCCTCCACGGCCTCGGCGACCGTGGCCGTAGGCGCCCCCGGGCTGCCGAAGACCACCCGGCGTCCCGAGCCGCGATCGACGGCGGTCACCCGCAGGCGCCCGTCGAAGCGCGCCGCCGAGCGCTCGATCTGAGCGCGCAGCTGGGCGAGAGTCTCCGGCGGGCGGGGG
>JBAPXO010000159.1:0-7849 GCA_049284255.1 Solirubrobacteraceae bacterium
ACATAGCTCCACATCGAGGAGCATCCCATGCCGTGTCGAGCCTTGCTCTCGAGCTACAAAACCCAGCGGATCATCGCTGGATACGGCTCCACCCCGAGCTCTGCGGCGCGAGTGCCCTGCGCGGTCATCCCCAGCCATTCGAGCATCGGGACCCCGATGTAGTTCCCCGCGGAGAAGTTCTCGATCAGCGCGCCGGCGCCCCCTCGGTAACCGGCGGCATGGAAAATGGCGCTTGGATCCAGGCCGAGCTCGCAAAGAGCAGCCCACGACCACGCGATCGCCGCCATCTCATAGCCGCCGTCGTCGCCGAAATTGACGCTGGCCGCCGCGCGCTGCTCCGGGGAGAGCGCCGCCAAGTGACCGGCCTCGTGCAGCAGGTCCCCCGGCCAGAGGAGCTTGTCGAGGTCGACGACCAAAGCGCCGCAGTCAACCGTGACGCCCGGCAAGATCGTGGTGGTCGTCAATGGCCCGCGATGCACCTGCAGGCCGATCTGCTCAAGGAAGCTGATGATGCGCTCGACCACGGCTCGAGCTCAATGCACGTTAGTCGTGCGGGCCATCACGCGAGTATCCCTACCCGCTCAGGTCACCCGCTTGCCGCTGGCAGCATCCAGCCGACCACTGCGACGTAGTACGCGGCGGCGGCCAGGATCACCAGTGCGTGGAAGAGCTCGTGAAAGCCAAACGTGCGCGGCCACGGGTTCGGACGCTGGCGCGCGTAGACGATCGCTCCCGCGGAGTACAGCACCCCGCCCGCGCAGACCAGGATGAGCGGGGGCAGCGATAACTCAGACACCAGTTGCGGAAGCGCGATCAGCGCGATCCAGCCGAAGGTGAGATAGGTACCTGAGGTCACCGTGCGCGGCGCCTCGATCCACCCCATTGAGAACGCGACCCCGGCGACGGCCCCCACCCAGGCCACCGCCAGAACCACCCAGACGAGCGGCCCGTGTAAGACCACGAGCGCGATCGGGGTGTAGCTCGCGGCGATGAACACGAAGATCGTGCTGTGGTCCAGTCGTCGCAGTATCGGTTTGAACCGACTTGGACCGCGCCAGCGGTGATACAGCGCGCTGCCGCCGAAGAGCGCGACCAGACTGACCCCGTAGATGGCAACTGCAATCGTGGCGCGACCGGCCGGCGCGAGCACGACAACGGTGACCGCCGCCGCGATCGAGACGAAGAACGCGACCACGTGCGACAAGCCTCGCAGCGTCGGGACAGGAAGCTCCTGCCTCGGCCCAATCCGGCTCTCGATGTTCGGTCCCATAGGGTCAGGCTACTGTGTTACGTGCTGTTTTTAGGTGTGTCTGCGGCGGCAAGGAACCGACACCGTGAACACGGATGGTTCAGTGCGCGACTTCCCGCGCGCGCCGCGGCAGTTTCCACCCCGGACGGACGAAGTGGCAGGTGTAGCCGTTGGGGTAGCGCTCTAGGTAGTCCTGGTGCTCGGGCTCGGCCTCCCAGAACGGGCCGGCGGGCTCCACCTCGGTGACGACCTTGCCCGGCCACAAGCCGGAGGCGTCGACATCGGCGATAGTGTCCTCCGCGACGCGGCGCTGCTCGTCATCGACGTAGTAGATCGCCGAGCGATAGCTCGCTCCCATGTCGTTGCCTTGACGGTTCTTCGTGGTCGGGTCGTGAATCTGAAAGAAGAACTCCAGCAGGTCCCGGTACGAGATCCGGTCCGGGTCAAACAGGATCTCGATCGCCTCGGCATGCGAGCCGTGGTTGCGGTAAGTCGCGTTGGGCGTCTCGCCGCCCGTATAGCCGACACGCGTGCCGGTCACGCCGTCGAGCTTGCGGATCAGATCCTGGACGCCCCAAAAGCACCCCCCGGCAAGGATCGCCTTGTCGCTTCTAGCCATCTCGCTGCCTCCTGTCACCGTTCTTTGATCGCACGGTCGCACGAACACATGCTGACAACAACGGTAGAGGGTGCGCCTCGCATGTCGCCATCGACCCGGAGCACAGCGGCCGCCGATGAGTCTTGCCGCTTCGGTGGGTCGGTACTACCAGACCCCGAGAAAGGACCAGACCATGCCCGGACCGCTCAGCAACGCCCACACCATCACCAAGCTCCCAGCTCAGGACCTCGAGCGCGCCCGCGTCTTTTACCGCGACAAGCTCGGGCTCGAGCCGGTTGAGGAGCGCACCGGCGGTCTGCGCTATGTGTGCGGGCCGACCGAGTTTCATCTCTTCACCTCGGGCGGGGCGCCATCGGGGCGATCGACCCAGATGGGGTTCGAGGTCGAGGACCTCGAGGCGACCTTGGCCGACCTGCGAACCCGGGGGGTGACCTTCGAGCGCTTCGACATGCCTGGCTTCGATACGCAGGGCGACACGATCGCCGCCCCCGACAATTACCCGAGCAAAGGCACCGGGGAGCTCGGGACGTTCTTCTACGACAGCGAAGGCAACCTGATCGGGCTCGCCCAGCCAGTCGGCGAGGGGGCAACACTCGGTTAGAGCGGCGCCCCAACCGTAGGCGGGACGAGAGCGAGACCGTCGCGTCCGACCGCGTCACGCTCTCACGGAACCGTCCTGATCGGAGATACTCCACACCGGTGATTCCCGGACCCGTCTCGCTGAGCCCCGCGTGAGCGCAAGCCCGACGGTGAACTGCGCCGCCTGCGGCTCCGCCATCCCGGCGGGCATGAAGTTCTGCGTCCATTGCGGCACCCCGGCCCAGACGAGCTGCTCTGCCTGCGGCGAGCCCCTCATCCCGGGGTCCCGCTTCTGCGGCCAGTGCGGGACACCGGTGCCCGCGGCGGCTCCCGCCACGGGCGGGGCGGCCATGACGCCCACGGGCACGGCGGTGCCCGCGGTTGCCGAGCGACGCCTCATCTCGGTGCTGTTCGTGGACCTGGTCGGGTTCACGACGATGTCCGAGCACCGTGACCCCGACCAGGTGCGCGAGCTCATGAGCCAGTACTACGACCGGTGCCGCGCCCTGATCGAGCGCTACGGGGGCATGGTGGCGAAGTTCATCGGCGACGCCGTGATGGCCGTCTGGGGCACGCCCGTGGCCCGCGAGGACGACGCCGAGCGGGCGGTCCGGGCCGCGCTCACGCTGACCCAGGCAGTGAGCTTGCTGGGGCAGGAAGTCGGCATGCCCGAGCTCAAGGTCAGAGCCGGAGTGCTCACCGGGCACGCCGCGGTTCAGGTGGGATCGGAGGTCGAGGGCATGGTCCTCGGCGACACCGTGAATACGGCGTCGCGGTTGCAGTCGATCGCTGCGCCGGGAACGGTTCTGGTCGACGACGTCACCAGGCGCGCGTCGGAGGCGGCAATCGTCTACGAGGATGCCGGCAGCCACCAGGTGAAGGGCCGGGAGCAGCCAGTGCGGTCCTGGACGGCGCTGCGGGTCGTGGCCGGAGCCGGCGGGGCGCGGCGCACGGCCGGGCTCGAGGCGCCGTTCGTCGGCCGCGAGCGGGAGCTGATCACGACCATCGAAGCCTTCGAGGCGACCGCCGAGGACAGTCGGGCGCGCCTGGTCACCGTGGTCGGGGAAGCCGGCGCCGGCAAGTCGCGGCTGCTGTGGGAGTTCTTCAAGTACATCGACGGCGTCGAGAAGCTCGTGCGCTGGCATCAGGGACGCTGCCTGTCCTACGGCGAGGGAGTGGCCTACTGGGCGCTGGCCGAGATGGTCCGCTCCCGTGCCGGCATCGTCGAGGAGGAGGACCCGGCTGCCGCGCGCGAAAAGCTGCGGGCGTCTGTCCTGGAGCACGTACCCGACGAGCGCGAGCGCCGCCTGGTCGAGCCGAGGCTGGCTCACCTGCTCGGCCTCGAACAGCGAACCGCCGCCGACCGGGCGGATCTGTTCAGTGGATGGCGGCTGTTCTTCGAACGGATCAGCGCCACCGAGCCGGTGATCCTTGCCTTCGAGGATCTCCAGTGGGCCGACAGCGGCCTCCTCGACTTCATCGACTACCTGCTCGAATGGTCGGCCGAGTTTCACATCTTCATCCTCGCTCTCGGGCGCCCCGAGCTGTTGGCCGCCCGGCCCGATTGGCCGTCCGTGCTCTCGCTCGGGCCACTTGACGACCGGGCGATGAATGAGCTGCTCGAGGGGCTCGTGCCCGGCCTGCCCCAGGAGCTGTCAGCGAAGATCCGCAGCCGGGCCGAGGGCATGCCCCTGTACGCGGTGGAGACGGTGCGGATGCTGCTCGACCGCGGCATCCTCACCCAGGAGGGCTCGCGCTACGTCGTCACCGGCGACGTGATCGACCTCGAGGTGCCCGAGACGCTTCAGGCGCTGGTCGCCGCCCGGCTCGACAATCTGAGCTCCCCCGAGCGGTCTCTGCTTCAGGATGCCGCGGTCATTGGTCAATCGTTCACCCCCGGCGCCCTGAGCGCCGTGTCCGGCCGGTCCGCCGCTGAGCTGGCTCGCACCCTCGATTCCCTGATCGGCAAGCAGGTCATCGGCTTCGTCGATGACCCGCGCTCCGCCGAGCACGGGCAGTATGTGTTTCTGCAGGCCTTACTGCGCACGATCGCGCATGGCACCCTGTCGCGCCGGGACCGGAAGGCCAAGCACCTGGCGGTGGCCCACCATCTCGGTCTGGTCGCGAGCGAGGAAACCGGCGAGGTCGCCGAGGTACTGGCCAGCCACTATCTCGCCGCCGTCGAGGCCGACCCTGAGGCCGCCGATGCCTCCGAGATCCGCGCCTCGGCCTCTCAGACGCTGGCCGATGCCGGACGCCGCGCGCTGTCGCTCGCCCTCGGCCCCGAGGCCCGCCGTCATTTCGAGCACGCCGCCGCCCTCACCGAGGAGCCCTCCGCGCGGGGACGCCTGCTGCGCGAGGCCGGGGCGGCAGCCAGCCACGCCGGCCAGCTCGAGGACGCACTGAGGCTGGTGAACGCCGCCGGGGAGCTGCTGGCGCAGGCCGGCGGCCGTCGCGAATCCACGCTGCTCGAAGTGCAGAGGGCGGACATCCTGACGGAGCTCGGCCGGGTGGACGAGGCCCGCGATCGGGTGGCGCGAGCCTACAAGGAGCTGGACGAGGGGACCGACCCCGAGACGGTTGCCGAGCTGGCCGCTCGACTGGCCAGGCTGGCGTTCCTCGCCGGTGAGCACCACGAGGTGATCGGATGGGCCGAGATCGCGCTCGAGATCGCCGACGGAAGACGCCTGGGGCGGGTGTTCGTCGACGCGCTGGTCACGAAGGCGATCGCGCTAGCCGAGTCTGGCCGTCCCAGCGAGTCGACCGCGCTGCTCCGGCATGCGCTTCAGACGGCGATCGACCAGGACCTTCCTACCCAGGCGGTGCGGGGTTACTACAACCTCGCCGACAACTTGCTGGCTGAAGCTCGCTTCCGCGAGGCTGAGGCGCTGCTCGACGAGGGGCTGGCTCTGGCTCGCCGCCGGGGTGACCGCCAGGGCGAGCGGATGCTGCTGGGCCAGGGCCTCATCGGCCTTCTGTCTCAGGGCCGCTGGGATGAGGCGATCGTGCACGTGGATGCGGTCCGGGTCGGCGGAGACGACGTCCGCCTTGCCGCGGGGCTCATGATGGCCACGCCGATCCTGGCCTGGCGCGGCGAGATCGAGGAGATTCGCGTCCGGCTGGGTGAGCTCGCCTCCGCGGCAGGCTGGAGCAACATCGAGGCTGAGCGCAACATCATCCGAGCCGTGGCTCTTCGAGAGACCGGAGAGCAGGACGAAGCCGCGGCGCTTGCCCGGCAGAGTCTGCCCACCGTCCTCGGTCGCGCGGCGTCGGAGTGTCCGATGCTGTTCGGCGAGGCGGTCGAGTGCCAGCTCGCCGCCGGCCGGCCCGACGCCCTCAGGGAGGCTCTCGCCGCCGTTGGCTCCCTACAACCGGCACAGCTTCTTCCCATGCTCGACGCCGAGGCCGCCCGGGCTCGTGCCCTGCTGGCCGCTCAGGACGGAGACGCGGAATCTGCCGACCAGTGGTTCAGGCGGGCGCTCGACCTGTTCAGGGAGATGGACACGCCGTTCGCCCTGGCCCGGGCCCAGCTCCAGTACGCCGAGTGGTTGTGCGAGGCGGCGCGCGAGAACGCTGCCGTCGCTCAGCTGTGCGAGGAAGCGTCGGAGCGATTCGAGGCGCTCGGGGCTCGGCCGTGGCTGGAGCGGGCTAACGCGCTGCGCTCCGCGATCGCGGCCTGATGCGGACAGCGTTCTTCCTGCGCAACGTCCCGGTGCTCGCCGGCCTCTCCGACGAGCTGCTCGAACAGCTGGCCGCCCAGGTGAGCGAGCTGCGCCTGCCCGCTGCTCGTTGGATCATGCGCGAAGGAGATGTCGCCGAGAGCATGTTCATCGTGCGCGGGGGACGGATCGAGGTCGTACACGAGGGCCCTCCCGAAACACTGCTTCGCGTCCTGCGGCGTGGCGACGTGCTCGGCGAATTGGCGCTGCTCCGCGAAGGGGTGCGCGCGGCTTCTGCACGCACGCAGCGCGACACCGAGCTGCTCGAGCTGGGACGGGCTGACTTCGAGAGATTGATCGAGCGAGCCCCGAGCTTTGCCCTCGGCCTGACTCGCGCCTTGGGAGCCCAGGTGGCGGCCAGCCGGAGCCCCTTCGTGCCGGCGATTCCTCCCCGCACGATCGCTGTCGTGGGGCTCGACCAGGCGGCCCTCACCGACGAGATCGGTGACTCCCTGGCGGATGCGCTTGCCGCTCACGGTCCCGTGGCGCGTCTGCGGGAAGGCGAGCTGGCGGCCATCGATCAGGCCGAGCGCGACTCCAACCGAGTCGTTCTGATCGCGGCCGGCTCGACGGACGCCTGGACGCGCCTGTGCGTGGCCGAGTGCGACGTCGTGGTCGCCCTCACCACAGGCAAGCCGGATCCGGTCTGGACCGCTGAGATGACGGGGCTGCGCGACTGCGAGCTCTTGGTCCTCGGCTCGGGCGTGGACGCCGGCACCCTGGCCACCCTGCAACCGCGCGAGGTGCAGGTGGTAGCGCCGGGCGCTCGGCAAGCCGCGCTCGAGCTGCTGGCCAGGCGGCTCGCCGGAAGGTCGCTTGGAATCGTGTTCTCAGGAGGTGGCGCCCGTGCCCTGGCGCACGTGGGCGTGCTCGAGGAGCTCCAATCCGCGGGCGTGCGCTTTGACCGCTTCGGCGGCGTCAGCCTCGGATCCCTGATCGCCGCCATGGCCGCCATGGGTCTCGACTCCGAGGCCATCGTCAGGACGTGCGAGCAGGGGTTCGTCACCGCCAGGCCGACCAATGACTTCACGCTGCCGGCGTACTCGCTGATCCGGGGGGCGAAGACGCGCCGTCTTCTGCGCGAGCGGTTCGGCGAGCTTGCGATCGAGGAGCTTCCCAAGCGCTTCTTCGCGCTGTCTTGCGACCTGATCGCGCGCGAGCCCGTCGTGCGGCGTACCGGGCGCCTACGCGACGCCGTGTACTCGAGCCTCGCGATCCCGGGCGTATTTCCGCCCGTGACCGACGGTGATGGCCGGTTGCTCGTCGACGGCGGCGTGCTCGACAACCTCCCGGTGGCGACGATGGCGCGCAGTGGCGAGGGACCGGTGGTTGCCGTCGATGTGACCGGGCAGACGGGACAGTTCAAGCGAGGCGGGCGACCGACGCTGGCCCGGTTCGGGCGCCCGCTGCGCCGAGTGCTGACGGGAAGCGAGGACACGATCCCACGCTTGGGGGAGACGATCGTGCGCTCGATCACCGTGGGCAGCACCGATACGGTGGCCGCAGCCCGACTGCACGCGGACCTGGTGATCACTCCCGCGGTCGCCGGGGTCGCCCTGCTGGACTGGAAGGTCCTGCCGCGGGTGCGGGAGCTGGGTCGCGCGGCGGCACGCCAGGCTCTGGCCGCGGATCCCGACCTCCCGGCGCGGCTGGGAGCGTAACCTCGACGTGCTCAGCGAGAGC
>JBAPXO010000160.1:0-11097 GCA_049284255.1 Solirubrobacteraceae bacterium
CAAGTACTGCGGCCAGAGTTAGTCCCCAGCGCGGAGGAGCCGCGGCGCGTGAGATCATGCCGGGCGTGGACGAGCGGCCGAATCTCTATGCCCGTGAGCTACAACAGGACGACGACGATCCGCCCGGGTACCGCGGCGCCTACCTGAAGATCTCGCAGGCGCTCGGGGCTACGGAGACCTCGCTGCGCCTCTTCGAGCTGCCGCCGGGCGAGGCACTGTGCCCGTATCACTACGAGTACGTCGAGGAGTGGTTGCTGCTGCTGTCCGGCGAGCTCGACCTCCGAACACCATCCGGCGTAGAGCGGCTAGTCGCGGGGGCAGTTGCCTGCTTTCCCGGTGGACCCGACGGGGCCCACAAGACGACGTGTCCGGCGCAGGCCGCCGAACCGGCGCGATTCGTCATGTTCTCAAGCGCCCGCGAGCCCTCCGTCGGCGTCTATCCCGACAGTGACAAGATCGGAGTGTGGGTGCCCGGGGGCGTCGACAACGTCATGCTGCACCGGGCCGACGGGCAGGTCCCGTACTACGACGGAGAGTCCTAAACAGGCCGGCGTGACGGGCTCGGTATGATGGCGCCGGGGCCGATGAGCGTACGGGACAGCACGACAGCAGGGCGATCTCGCCTGACTGCGGAGACCGCGGAGACCGCGGTGTGCATGCCCCCAGCACGGTTACCTCGGCTCTCCTGTCCGCCTGAAGCGGCGGCAGTCGGCAGATCCTCGCCCGCGCCAAGCGCAGGTGAGATCGGGAACGGGAACCGGGCAGGGTCGGCGAGCCGACCCACGGGGGACGATGTCGGCCGGCGGCTCGCGAAGCGCTAGTCCGCCCACCCGCGCGCCGTTCGCCTCGCTCCGACTCGGTCCCCGCCGAGTCGCGATCGACGGCGTCGTCACGATTGGCCGCGACCCGGAGAGCGGTCTGTGCGTCGACGACCCCGAGGTCTCCCGTGAGCATGCGCGCGTCCACCGCGAGCGCACCGGGTACACGATCGAGGATCTGGGGTCGCAGAACGGGACCTTCGTAAACGGCGAGCGCATCGTCGGCCGCCGCGGGCTGGCGCCCGGGGACGTGATCGCGGTCGCCGGGGCGGTGATCGAGGTCGCCGGGGAGTGGCGAGCGCCCGGTCTGAACGCGACGACGATCCTGCAGGATCCCCTCGCCCTGATCAGTACCGCCCGCGTGAAGCTCACCGGGCCGCGCCTGACGATCGGTCGCGATCCGGGGAGCGGCCTGGTGCTCGACCATCCGACCGTCTCGCGTACCCACGCCGTGATCGAGCGCGACTCGGCAGGGCTGACCCTGATCGACCGAGGCTCGGCCAACGGAACACGCCTGAACGGCATCCCGGTGACCACGGCCGCGATCCGGTCCGGGGACGAGATCGGCATCGGCCCCTACGCCGTCGTGCTCCAGGACGACGCGCTCGTCCCCCGTGACGAGCACGGGCAGCTCCGGCTCGAGGCCGTGGGGGTGGCTGTGAGCGTGGCCGGCAGGCAGCTGCTCACCCCGACGTCACTCACGGTCGAGCCCGGCGAGCTCCTCGTCGTGATCGGTGAGAGCGGCGCCGGGAAGAGCACCCTGATCAAGGCCCTGGCAGGCGTCACCCAGCCAACCAACGGCCGCATCACCGTCAACGGAGCGCCCCTGCCCGCGTGCCTGAGCGAGGTCGGCTACGTGCCCCAGGACGAGATCGTGCACGGGCTGCTGACGGTGCGCGAGGCGCTCCAGTTCGCCGCGCGCCTGCGGCTCCCCGATGACGCGAGCACCTCCGACATTGACGCGGCGGTCAACCGGGTACTCGAAGAACTGAGACTGACCGAACACGACGCAACCCGAGTCGACGAGCTCTCAGGCGGCCAGCGAAAGCGCGTCGGCGTCGGCGTCGAGCTTGTCAGTCGCCCCAGCCTCCTGTTCCTCGACGAGCCGACAAGCGGACTGGATCCCGGCCTGGAGACGCGCACGATGGAGCTTCTGCGCTCCCTGGCCGATGTCGGCCGCGGGGTCGCGGTCGTCACCCATGCCACGACCAACCTCGGGCTCTGCGACCGTCTCGTCGTCATGGGCCGTGGGGGCATCCTGACGTTCTCGGGGGCGCCCGAGGCTGCGCTTGACTTCTTCGGAGTCGCGAACTACCAGGGCATCTACGAGGCGCTGGACGCCACCCCCGCCCGCGAGTGGAACCAGCGCTACCGCGAGATCTGCCCGGATCACACCGAGCACCCGCCCGGCTACGCCACCCAGCCGGTGCACAGACGGCGCAGCGCCCTGCGCCAGACGTCGCTGCTGACCCAGCGTTACGTACGGCTGATGGGCCGGGATCGCAAGAACCTGGCGATCCTCCTCGGCCAGGTGCCCCTGCTGGCGCTGTTCGAGGTCGGACTGTTCAGAGGCGGGCTGTTCAACTTCCCCGGGGGCCGGCCCGGCGATGGGGTATCGCTGCTCTTCCTGCTGGTCATCAACACCGTCTGGCTCGGTGCCCTGGACGGGACCCGCGAACTGGTGCGGGAGCGAACCGTGTTCCGGCGGGAGTCGGCGATCGGCGTGCGGCTGAGCGCCTACCTGCTCTCCAAGCTGATGGTGCTGTTCCCGCTCTCGCTGCTGCAGACGATCGCCCTGACGCTCGTGGTCACCGCCTTCCGGCCGCTGCACGTTTCCACGGAGACGTTTCTCCAGGTGCTGGCAGTCCTGGCGCTCACGGGACTGGTCGCCGTTTCGATGGGACTCTTGATCTCCGCCGCCGCAGGGACCGAGGACCAAGCGATCAGCATCACCCCGCTGGCCGTGCTCCCCCAGATCCTCTATGCCGGCGCGCTCGTGCCGATCGCCCGCATGGCCGGAGTGATGGCGGCGTTCTCCTACGTGATCTTCGGCCGCTGGTCGCTGGCGGCGATGGGGACCGCGATCGACATGAACCGCCGGTTTGCCCAAAGTCCCGAGTTCGCTTCGGTGAACCGCTTCGGAACGCGCTTCTTCACCCTCTCCACGCTGACCGGCCTCGGGGTCCTGGCCGCGTTCCTGGTGGCGTTCCTGGGCGCGACCGCGGCCATCCTTCAGCGGCAGACGGCGCCGATCCGGAGACGCGGATGACGCCTTCCCCCGCATCAGGGTCAGGCCCGGTCAAGCAGGTCACGATCGAGGACGCCAGGTCCGCGATCCAGGACACCCTCGAATCTGACGCCGAGGGGCTCACGATCTCTGACGACTCGCGTCTGGAGGAGCTTGGACTGTCCAGCCTGGAGGTCGTAGAGATCTTTTTCGCGCTCGAGTCACTCACCGGGCGCGAGATCGACTCGACCGTCGCCGCTGAGGTGCAGACCGTCGGCGACCTGCTGAGGGTGCTCAACGGCGCCGGCGATCTGGACGGCGACCGGTGAGTACGGGCATGACCGTAGACCCCTACCGCGGTGCCTCCCGGCAGGCGATCCGCCATCACTACGACGTCGGCAACGAGTTCTTCTCGCTGTGGCTCGACCGGACGCTGAGTTACTCGTGCGCTCTCTGGAGTCCGGGAGACTCGCTGGAGTCAGCTCAGCTGGGAAAGCTTGACTACCTGCTCGCCGAGGCAAACTGGCCGCCCGGCGGCCGCGTCCTGGACATCGGCTGCGGCTGGGGCGGCCTCATGCAACGCGCCGCCGAGACCGTGCCCGACGGGGAGATCACCGGGTTGACGCTCAGCGACGCCCAAGCCGAGTGGGTCGCGCAGCACGCCCGGCCGCGGCAGCGGGTGGAGGTCGTGGGGTGGGCCGACTTCGAGCCTCCGGCACGGTATGACGCCATCGTCTCGGTCGAGGCTTTCGAGCACTTCGCACGGCCGAGGCTGACGGTGGCGGAGCGCGTGCAGGGGTACCGGTCCTTCTTCGCGCGGTGCGCGGAGTGGCTGGTCCCAGGCGGCCGCCTGGTGCTCCAGACAAGCGTCAAGGGCAGCAACCTGCGGCTCACCCGTGAGGCCGCAGCCGAGATGCGGTTCATCAACGACTTCATCTTTCCCGACTCAGAGCTGCCGTGGCCGTCCGAGATCCTGGCCGGTTCGGAGCGGACCTTCGAGCTGCTGCGGGCGTCGAGTCACGCCGATGACTATGTCCGCACGGGTGCGGCGTGGCGAGACGGGCTGCGGTCTCGGCGTGCCGAGGCGGTGGCGATGCAGGGTCCGGAGCTGGTCGAGTCCTACGAGCGCTACCTGTCGGCCGTCCCGCAGCTGTTCGCGCAGCGGTTCATCAACGTCGTGCGCCTCACCTTCGCCGTCCGCGGCGACGAGTCGGCGGGGGCGCCGTGAACCACGCGCGCTACCGCCAGTTCATCCTCGCCAGCGTCCTGATCCCGCCGCTGGCGCTGGTCGTCGCGGTCCTCGTCTTCTGGCCGCACCTGATGACGTCTGAGGACGCGATCGTGTTCGCCGTCATGTGCGTGATCTCCGGCACCGGCATCACCGTGGGCTTTCACCGGCTGCTCACCCATCGCTCGTTTCGCACCCACCGGCCGGTGCGTCTGGCATTCGCGGTCTTCGGCACACTGGCCGCCGAAGGGCCGGTGATTATCTGGGTCGCCCACCACCGTCACCATCACGCCATGCCCGATCAGCCCGGCGATCCCCATAGCCCGCACATGTTCGGCACCGGCGCTCGAGCAGCGCTGAAGGGACTGTGGCACGCGCACATGGGCTGGCTGCTGGACGACTCTCTCTCTTCGCAGCCGCTGCGCTACGCGCCGGACCTGGCGCGCGAGCCCGAGATGCGCTGGATCAGCAAGCACTTTTTGGCCATCGTCATCGCCGGGATCCTGTTCGCGGGTGTTCTGGACGCCGTGATCAGCGGCAGCCCGGCGGGTCTGGTGCGCGGGATCGTGTGGGGCGGGCTCGTCCGAATCGCGTTTGTCAACCACACCACCTACTCGGTCAACTCCATCTGCCACTACTTCGGGCGGCGGCGCTTTGCGACCGATGACGATTCGCGCAACGTCGCCTGGCTGGCGCCGTTCACGTTCGGAGAAGCCTGGCACAACAATCACCACGCGTTCCCGACCTCCGCCCGCCATGGCCTGCGCTGGTATGAGCTGGATCCGTCGGCACTGGTGATCCGGGGCTTGGAGCTCACGGGGCTGGCCTGGGATGTCGTCCGGGTGCCCGAGTCAAGGCTTGCCACCAAGACGATCGCGGGCGAGAACCGATGACCACCGACCTGTGGACCGCGCTCTCCGAACCTCGGTCCGATGCGCATCTGTTCACCTGGGAGGGCGACGAGTTCGCCAAGACGAGCTGGCGCGAGCTGGCGCACGACGCCAGAGGCCGGGCCGGCGCGCTGCGCGACCTCGGTGTGGAGGCTGGCTCCCCGGTGGGCTGCGTGCTCACCAACGCCTCGGTCGTGTGCTCCACCGTGCTCGCGATCTGGCTCGCGGGGGGCCGCGTCGTCTCCCTGCCAACCTTGTCACGGGGGATGGGGGTGGCGGAGTACTTCGAGCAGCTGCGGCGACTCTGCGACCTGGTCGGCATCGACCTCCTGCTCATGCAGCGGGAGTTCTCCTCCCAGCTCCCCGCCGAGCTGACCGCCCAGGTGTGCGATTGCTTCATGGCCTATGAGGACGTTCGGCCGCGGGCCGGCGGGCCCTCCGATCCGCCTGCGGAGGACGAGATCGCGTTCATCCAGTTCTCCTCGGGCAGCACCAACCGTCCCAAGGGGTGCCAGATCACGGCCCGGGCGATGCGCAGGCAGCTGGAGATGCTGGCCGATCGACTCAACATGGACGCCGGCGAGCGCGGCGTGATGTGGCTGCCCCTGTCACACGACATGGGGATGTTCGGCGGACTTCTGCTCCCGTGGATGCTGGGCCACCAGGCCACCTTCGGCAGCCCGCTGCGCTTCATGCGCTCTCCTCGGACGTGGTTCGACGACTGCGCCCGGTTCGCAGCGACGGTCACGATCGGGCCCAGCTTCGCACTCGAGGTCGCCACCAAGGCGGCGATGACGCGGCCTCCTGAGCGCCCGTTTCCGATCGACAAATGCGTGATCAGCGCCGAGCGGATCGATCGCCGGACCCTCGACCGGGCCGCCGAAGTCCTGGGCCCCTACGGCCTGGCGCGTTCTCGGCTGGTGACCGCCTACGGGCTTGCCGAGGCCACGCTCGCGGTCACCTCAACGATCCCCGGCGAGGAGGCGCGGTCGCTCGCGGTCGATCCGCTGGCCCTGTACGAGGGTCGCCTGGAGCCGGCGGCGGGGGAGAACCAGATCCATCTGGTTTCCTGCGGCCGGCCGCTGGACTCGGCGTCGGTGAAGATCGACGGCGGGGATACCGGCGAGATCCTGGTTGGCTCCGACAGTCTGGGCTCCGGCTACGTGGGCGAACCCGCCCGGTCGGAAGCAGTCTTCACCGATCGGGGGCTGCGCACCGGTGACCTCGGCGCGCTCCGAGACGAGGAGCTGTTCGTGGTGGGGCGCATCGACGACGTCCTGTCGATCGGCGGACGCCAGGTCCCCGCCACCGAGGTCGAGGCCGACCTCTGCCTGCGCACCGACGTCAGGCCGGGATGCTGCGCGCTGGTCGACGTCGCAACCGACGGGCACAGCCGTGTGGCCGTCGTCGCGGAGCTCAGGGAGGAGTCCACCGACGTCCGCAAGCTGGCCGCCGAGCTGCACCGACTCGTGGCCCGGCAGTGCGGCGCCCACGTCGCCGAATGCGTGTTCGTGCGCCGGGGCTCGCTGCCCAAGAGCCCGAGCGGCAAGGTGCAGCGCTACCGGTGTCGCGCGCTCGTAAGCAGCGAGGATCATCCGGCATTGCTGGAGCGGGTGACCCTCTGATGGCGGCACGGCCGGTGCGGCTGACCGCCGTCGACGCCTCGTTCCTGGTGCAGGAGGTCGACTGTGCGGTGATGACGGTGGGGGGCATCGCCACCTTCGACGGGCCGGCGCCGAGCATCGACGAGTTTCGCGCCCACACCCTGGACCGGCTGCACCGCATCCCGCGCTACCGCCAGCGGCTTCGGAACATCCCGGGCGGCGCGGCGCGGGCGGTGTGGGTCGACGACGAGCGCTTCGAGGTCAGCTATCACGTCCGCCACGCCGGCCTTCCGGGCGACGGCAGCCTGCGTGAGCTGTGGTCGCTGTACGCCGACGTCCACGCCCACCGCCTCGATCCCACGCGGCCGTTGTGGGAGATCTACCTCGTGGACGGACTCGTGGAAGGGCAGTTCGCGGTCATCGCCCGCAACCACCACGCGCTTATGGACGGCGTCTCGAACATGGACGTCCTCGCCGCGCTGTGGGATCTCGAGCCCTCGCCGCCAGCCGCCTCCGACCAGCCCAGCGAGTTCTGGCGAGCCGCACCAGAGCCGTCAGACCGGAATCTAGTCTTACAGGCTGCCCGGGAAGCTTCCGGGGCCGCGCTGGCCGCCGGCGGGCGTCTTGCCGGCGCGGTGAGAAATCCCGGGGCGACACTGGCGCGGGTGCGGCGCGGCGCCGAGGGTGCCGCCGAGATCGGCCGAGCGGTCATGGCTCCAGCGCCCGCCACGCCCTTCAACCAGAAGATCGGCCCCGGACGCCGGTTCACCGCCGTGCGCCTGGACCTGGCCGAGATCAAGCGAGTCAAGAACGTGCTCGGCGGCACCGTCAACGACGTGATGCTCGACGTCGTGGCGGGCGGGATCCGTGGCCTGTACACGGCCCGCGGCCTGGACCCCTCAGGCGTCGACCTGCGCCCGATCGTGCCAGTGTCGATCCGCGCTGAATCCGAGCGCGGCGCCCTGGGAAACCGCGTCGTCACGCTGCGGCCCGCGCTCCCGATCGGGATCGAGGATCCGGTTGAGCGCCTGCAGGCCATCAGCCAGGAGCTGGAGCGCTGCAAGCGCTCCACCCAGCCGACCGTCGTCGAGGTCCTGGCCTCGGTCAGTGACTGGATGCCCGCCCCCGCCCTGGGACCGGTCGCACGACTCGGCTATCACCCGCGGCTGTTCAACGTCCTGATATCGAACATCCCGGGGCCCCAGTTTCCGCTTTACCTGCTCGGCCGCAAGGCAAAGACGATGTACGCCGGGGGCTTTCTCACCCAGCGCCAAGCTCTGGCGTTCGCTGCCGTCTCCTATGACGGCGGGCTCGGCTTCGGGCTGATGAGCGATCCCTCGGTGGTACCCGAGCTCGACGTGGTCGCGGCGGGCCTGGAGGACTGCTTCGACGACCTGCGCGCCGCGGCCTCTGCGGCCTCTGCGGCGGGGGCTGGGGCGGTGGGGGGCGGCGGCGCCAGCATCGGGGCGGGGTCGCAAGCCGCCAACGAGGTGACCGACCCGTGACCCAGGGCGGACACATCGCCCTAGTGGTATCGGGCGGGGGCGCCCGGGGGGCCTACGAGGCCGGGGCCCTGGGCGTTCTGCTGCCCGAGCTCGAGCGGCGGGGCGAACGCCCCACCCTGTACATCGGGGCCAGCGTCGGCGCGCTCAACGCGGTCGTGCTCGCCTCCCACCACCAGCTGGGAGCGGAGGCTCAGGTGGCGATGATGCTCGAGACCTGGCGCTCGATCGAGCTGTCATCGGTGATCAGGCCGATCGTCGCGCAGGCCCCGATCTCCGCCTTCTTCGCGGCCGCTCAGCTCCTGTCGCTGCCGGGGTTGCGCCTGCGCAGCTTGCTCGACAACTCACCCTTGAAGGCCAACACCGAGCAGTGGGTGGACTGGCGGGGACTGCGCAGCGCGATCGACGACGACGGGGTGGTGTTCTGCGCGGTGGCGATGTCGGCGCGCACCGGCAAGACCGTGGTGTTCGTCGACACGGCCGAGGAGGAAGAGGCATTTCACCGCTCACATTCGGTCGCCTACGTTCGGACGCAGACCGCGATGGAGCACATCAGCGCCTCCGGGGCGCTGCCTGTGCTCTGGCCCCCGGTGCTGGTCGAGAACCCGTCCAAGGCGCGCGGCTGGTACTTCGACGGCGGGTTGCGCACCAACGCCCCGATCAAGCCGGCGCTCGACCTCGGAGCCGATCGCCTCATCGTCCTCGCCGTCGACTCCATCGCCGGGCCCGTGCTGACCTCCGATCTGGAGGCGCGCTCCGAGGAGGAGCCCGACCTCAGCGTCGGCCTCGTCCACCTCCTGGAGGGCACGCTCACCGACCCGCTGATCAACGACATGCGCCGGCTGGGGATGATCAACGAGTACCTGGCCGGAGACGCCTCGCTGGGCTCGCGGCTCTATCGCACGATCCGCGGCAAGCCGCCGTTCAAGCGGGTTCCCTACATCTTCTCGGGTCCCCAGGAGCGGGGGACGATCGGGCAGCTGGCGTCGGAGATCTACCGCGCCCGCTACGGCGGCCTGAGATGGCTGCGCAACCCGGACTACCGCCTGATCAGCGGCTTGCTCGGGGGCCACGGCCCGACGCACGGCGAGCTGCTCAGCCTCCTGTTCTTCGATCCCGACTTCATCGAGGCGCTGATCGAGCTGGGGGCCGACGATGCCCGGGCCTGGCTCGAGGACGAGCACGACGGCGACGGGCCCTGGCAGGAGAGCTCGCTGACGACCTTCAAGCGACCCCGCCAGTGGACGGCGGGCTGATCGTGGACTGGCCTTTGCGCGGCCTAGGAACGCAGACGGGAGCGCGCCGTCGTCAGCGCGTTGAACGCCGCATACATGGCCCGTTCCGCCGCCGAGTCGATCGGCGGGAGCATGCCCACTCCCCGAGCAAAGGTGAGGCCGTCGTAGTAAACGGTGTTGCTCACGAGCTTGCCGTCCTCCCACTCGATGCAGTCACAGCCGTCGACCTCGACGCGGCGGCCGGTGGGCTTGAGCCCGAGAAACGACCCGCCATCGAAGGTTCCGCTCATGTGCCACTCGACGGTCGCCACCCGGTCATCGGCGGTGACCCGGTCGACCCGGGTCACCAGATCAGGCAGGGCCGCGTACAGCCCACCGAAGAAGTCACGAGATTCCGCGGGACCGAGCTCCTTGCCCAAGGGTCGCATCCGCCAGACCGGCGCGGGGCCCCAGAGCCGCTCCATTCCCGACAGGTCACGCTGGGCGACGGCCGCGAAGTAATCCCGGGCCAGCTGCTCGATCTCGGCACTCACGAGGGCGAATCTATCTCATGGGGACAGGCCACATGAGCGTGGGTTCGGTCTCGGTGGAGCATCGCGGCGGAGTCGCGGTCGTCACCCTGGAACGCCCCGAGAAGCGCAACGCCCTCTCGATCGAGATGCGCGCCGGCCTTCGCGACGCGCTCGTGGAGCTCGGCGGCGACAGTGTTACCGCGTGCATCGTCCTCACCGGCCGGGGATCGGCGTTCTGCAGCGGACTCGATCGCCGCGACCTGGTCGAGCGCCCGGCCGAGGTCGCGGCCAGCGACGCGCCGCTCTCCTTCGCGGCCGTCGCGGAGTGCCCAAAGCCCCTGCTCGCGGCGGTCAACGGGCCCGCGGTCGCCGGCGGCTTCGCGTTGGCCATGCACTGCGACATCCGCCTCGCCGCCGCCGAGGCGGTATTCGGGTTCCTCGGGCACGCCAAGGGGATCGCCCCCGGCTACGCCGCGGCCCGATCGGTGCTGGCACCCGGGATCGCACGTGACCTCTCCCTGACCGGCCGGGTCGTCCCGGCACAGGAGGCGCTGGGTCTGGGAATCGTCAGCGAGGTGCACCCGGCGGCCGGCCTGCTGGCGCGAACGCTGGCCCTGGCCGAGGAGCTCGCCCAGGCGCCGTTGCCCGTCCTGCTGGAGACCAAGGCCCGGTTCCTGCTCGATCACCGAGCGACGGTGGAGCCCCTGATGCGCCACGAGGAGCGGGCGCTCGCGACCCTGGTGGCGCGCGCGGCAGCGGCCGCCGGTGGTGATGGTGGCGACTCGCGCCCGACCGATTGACCAGGTGCTTGTGCGGCTGGGAAAGGTGGTCGCCGGACCGCGGGCCCGATGGACCGTGCTCGGGGTGTGGCTCGTCCTGGCGCTCGCCTTCGCGCCGTTTGCCGTAAAGCTGACGAGCGTCACCAACGAGGCCCTGGACCCACCGTCCTCCTCGCAGTCCGCGCAGGCCAGCCAGATCCTCCAGGAGCACTTCCCCGGCGGCGACCTGCAACCGGCGATCCTCGTCTACCGGCGTCCGGGGGGTCTGACCAGCGCCGATCGGCTCCGGATCCTCTCGCAGG
>JBAPXO010000161.1:0-4436 GCA_049284255.1 Solirubrobacteraceae bacterium
GGCGGGATCGCCGCGTTGGGAGCGCTGACCTTCGGTCGCCGCCCACGCCCGCGAGGCCAGGGCCCAGCTGCGCATGTGGTTTGCCATCGACACGCTCGAGTACCTGCGGCGCGGCGGGCGGATCGCCGGCGCCCAGGCATGGCTCGGGTCCGCGCTGAAGATCAAGCCGATCCTCACCGTCGAGGCCGAGATCACTCCGGTCGAGCGCGTGCGCACCTCCCGCCGGGCGTTCGAGCGGATGGTCGAGCTCCTACGGAGCCGCGCCCAGGACGGAGCCGACGCGTGGATGGTGCAGCACATCCAAGCGCCCGATCAGGCGCGGGAGCTCGCCGCCCGCGGGACCGAGATCTTCGGCGGGCCGCCGCGGGTGATCTCCGAGATCGGCCCGGTCATCGGCACCCATGTCGGGCCCGGCCTCCTGGGGGCCGGGGGCCTGCCGAGCTCCTTCTTGCAGTAGCCGAGCCCTGTGGGCTAGCGCCCGAGCAGCTTTTGCTGCTTGCGCCGGCGGCGACCGAAGGTCAGCGCTCCCAA
This sequence comes from Solirubrobacteraceae bacterium, assembly GCA_049284255.1. Taxonomy (GTDB): domain Bacteria; phylum Actinomycetota; class Thermoleophilia; order Solirubrobacterales; family Solirubrobacteraceae; genus Palsa-465. The sequence continues at coordinate 532 of JBAPXO010000161.1, forward strand.
CGCGGCGATCCCGCCGCCGATGATGAAGCCGGCGGCAGCGGCGCCGACCAGCACCTGCGGCTCGTAGCGGCGCAGCTGGCCGCGCCAGTCGGTGAGTTTGACGACCTCGGTCCGAAGCTGTTCGACGGCCGTCCCGAGCTCCTGGCGATTCTGCTCGATCGAGGCGCGGATCTGGTCGGGGCTGCGTGGAGCGGGCATCAGCGGCCATCACCGGACTGGACGGTGGCGCGGATCCTCTTGGCCTCGTCGATAGCCATCGTGGGCGTGGGCGCCCCGACCTTGAGCTTGCGCCAGGCGAACAGGAAGGCACCGACGGTGAGGGCCAGAAGCAACACCATCACGATCGCGAAGCCGATCCACAGGCTCGGCCAGGCCGAGTTGATCCCCCAAGCGATCGTCAGGAGAACGAAAATAAGCGCGAACACGCCGAACACCGCGCCGACGGCCACCGCTGCCGCGCCACGCGCGATCACCGAGATCTTCTGGGTCATCTCGGCCTTGGCGAGCTCGATCTCCTCGCGGACGAGCAGCGACATCTTCTCCGAGACCTCGGTCACGGCCGCGGCCAGGGTCTCGGGCTTGGGACCGGGATCAGCGGGCAAGGCGCTTGAGGATCAGAGCCAGGACGAGTCCACCCGCGAACGCCGCTCCGATGGCGAGCTCCGGTCGCTCGGTCAGCGGCGAGGCCGACTGCGAGGGTGCCCAGTCGGGGGTGGGCGGAGGCGGAGGCGGTGGAAGCGGCTCCGAGGTCGGACTTGGGGGCGGTGGGGCACTCGGGACCGCCGGCGGCTCGGGTGCGCTCGGAAGATCTGATGGGGCGACCGGCTCGACGGCATCCTCGGGCGACGGTGCCGGCGTCGGGGCGGGGGCGTCGCCACCCTCGGCGGGCGACTGCGCCTCGAGGGCGTCGGGGTCGCCGAGCGGGGACTCTCGCACGACCGTGGACTGGGACTCGCCCGGGGGCTGTGGCACCGCGGGGGGCTCGGACTCGCTCGGGGTCTGTTGGACCACGGTGGGCTGGGAGCCGCCCGGGGTCTGATGCACCGCGGTAGGCTGACCGCCGCTCGGCGGCGCGTCAGCGCTCTCGGCAGCCGTGTCGGGCTCGAGCGCGGCGGGCTGGTCCGGCGGAGCCTGCTCGTCGGCGGGCTCGGGGCTCTGCGGTTCTTCGGTCACTCAGGCGGCTCTTCGCCGAACACGCGCATCCATATCAGAGCCGCAACGCGGGTCGACACGAGACTCGTGAGCGCGCCGATCCCCGCGAGCATTCCCGACCACAGCAGTCGCTTGACCAAAGGGCTCTCCGTCATCCGCAGGCATTCAATCAGACTCGCGCGTCGACACGTGGGTGGCGCTCCAGCCCGCGGCAAATCGTGTCCACGATCATCGTCTTCGCGCCCTCGAGCTCCTCCTCGCCGACCGGCACCTTGTCGAAGATCCAACCCGTGAGCACCTGCTCGACCGAGCCGTAGAAGGCCTGCGCGGCGAACTCGGGAGTGATGTCATCGCGGAACATGCCCTCCTGCTGGGCCTGCCTGACGATCGCCGCGATGCCGGCGTAGGCGTCGCGGATCTTCTCGAGGTGGGTGAGGCCGAAGGTGTTGGCGGCGCGGGTCACCTCGACGATGATCACCTTCATCAGCTCCGGGTCGTGACGGTAGGAGTCGATGATGAAAGCGGCGATGGCGTGGAGCTTGCGCTGAGGCGACTGAGCGGAAGCGTCGGCCTCGGCGATCGCGCCGAGCATCACATCCCAGCGCTCGAGGAACAGCGTGTCGAGGATCTGCTCCTTGGAGGAGAAGTAGTGGTAGACCAGGCCGTAGGCCACCCCCGCCTCGTCGGCGATATCCGACACGCGGCAGGTGTGAAACCCCTGGCGCGCGAACACGCGCACCGCGGCGTCGAGGATCAGCCGGCGCTTCTCGGTGGCGGCGGTGGTCATCGGGCGTCCCCCGCGTAGTCTTGGGAGTAGGCGTCGGGCCGGCGACTGGCCAGTGACGGAAGCCGGCGGCGAATCGAGTGCAGAGCGTCGAGATCGAGGTCAGCGACGATCGCGGTCTCGACGTCGGGAGCGCCGGCCAGCACCACACCCCAGGGGTCGACGATCAGCGAGCGCCCGCCGGTGCGGAAGCCGCCGGGATGGCTTCCGATCTGGTTGGGGGCGATCACGAAGCACTGATTCTCGATCGCACGCGCCCGGACGAGCACCTCCCAGTGATCGCGCGTGGTCGCAAGCGTGAACGCGCTCGGGATCGCGATCAGCTCCGCCCCCCGCACGGCCAGGATCCGGTAGAGCTCGGGGAAGCGCAGGTCGTAGCAGACGCTCATTCCGAGTCCGACGCCATTCGCGAGGGTTGTGACGACGATCTCAGAGCCCGCCTCCTCGTCGTCTGACTCGGCGTGGACCTCGCCGTCGACCTCGACGTCGAAGAGGTGGATCTTGCGGTAGACGGACTTGAGCTCGCCGTCGGGGCCGACGTGAACGCTGGTGTTTGCGCCCTTGTCCTGCCCGGCGATGCGCTCGCGCATCGACCCGGCGATCAGGTCGATGCCGAGCTCGGCGGCGATGCCCTGTGCCCATGAGACCGCGGGACCGTCGAGCGTTTGGGCTCCGCCCTCGAGATCCTCGGGGGTGCCGTACACGGTCCACTTCTCGGGCAGGGCGATGAGCTCGGCGCCGCTCGCGGCGGCCTGGCGAACGAGTCGATCGGCCCGCTCGAGGTTCCGATCGAAGTCCTCGGTGGCGTTGAGTTGAATGGCGCCTGCGCGCACGGTCTCCCTCCCGATTGACTGGTCAGTCAGGCCTGCAACGATACCGGGACGATGGCTGAAGGCCAGTCACTCACGGTAGCTCGCCATCGCGGCGTCTACGGCGATCCCCGCCCCTGCGGGCTGGACCAGATCGCGCTCCCACCGGCGCCGATGCCCGCCCGCCACGGCCTGCGGCCTCTCAAGGCGTGGCGCTACGTGGGAGTGTTCAGTCCCGACCTCATGCTGTGCCTGGGAACGGTGCGGATCGGTCGCGCCCGGCAATCGTTCTGGGCGGTCTGGGACCGGCGCCGCCAAGTCTTGCTCCAGCGCACCCGCACGGGAGACGGCGGGCTCGAGCTGGCGCCCGGACGGGCCAGCCTGCGCGACCGCGAGGTCGCGGTCGACCTGAGCCTGCGCGAAGGAGCGGGGATCGAGACCGTGTGCCCGAGCGGTGCCGACTACGCCTGGACGCGCAAGCAGGGCGCCGTCGCGGCCTCGGGGGTCGTCGCTGTCAAGGACGGTCCCGTCTACGAGCTGGACGCCCGCGCCGTCATCGATGACACCGCCGCCTACTACGAGCGCCACACCCGGTGGTACTGGAGCGCCGGGGTGGGGACCGCCACCGACGGTCGCGAGCTCGCCTGGAACCTCGTCGAGGGCGTCAACGATCCGGTCAGCGGCAGCGAGCGCACGATCTGGGTCGACGGCCATCCCACCGAAGCGCCGCCCGTGGCCTTCTCCCCCGATCTGGACAGAGTTGGCGAGCTCCACTTCGCCGCCGAGGCGAGCCGGGAGCGCACGGAGAACCTGCTGATCATCCGCAGCCGCTACCGGCAGCCGTTCGGCACCTTCTCAGGCGTTCTCCCCGGCGGACCGACGGTCGCCGAGGGCTACGGGGTCATGGAGGAGCACGACGTCTGGTGGTGAGGACCGAGGGGTCCGCCGGCACAGCGTCAGCTGCCGCGCTGGCGACGCACCTCGGCGAGCAGCAGCTTTGAGTGCATCGCGCCGATCAGCTCGCGCAGCGGCTCGGCGCCCGAGGAGATGATCTCCACGGCGCGCTCGACCTCAACTCTTTCTACGAGCCGGTCCAGGAGCACGCGGACCTCCTCCTCGACCAGGGGTGCCAGCGCCTCGCGGTAGCGCAGCGTGTCGTA
>JBAPXO010000162.1:0-6218 GCA_049284255.1 Solirubrobacteraceae bacterium
GCATTCACCAACGTCCTGTTCGTGGCCATGCCGGGCGAGGCGGCCGCCAACGGCGACTACCTGCTGCCGACCGTGTTCCACTCGGTCCAGTCAGACGAGTCGCGCCATATCTCAAACGGCTACTCGATCATCCTCATGGCCCTCGCCGACGAGCGTAATCGGGAGCTGCTCGAGCGCGATCTCCGCTACGCGTGGTGGAACAACCACGCCGTTGTGGACGCCGCCATCGGGACGTTCATCGAGTACGGGACCAAGGACCGTCGTAAGGACCGCGAGAGCTATGCCGAGGCATGGCGTCGTTGGATCTATGACGACTACTACCGCAGCTATTTGATGCCGCTCGAGAAGTACGGCCTGGCGATCCCCCACGATCTGATCGAGGAGTCCTGGAACCGGATCTGGAACAAGGGCTACGTCCACGAGGTCGCGCAGTTCTTTGCCACCGGGTGGCCGTTCAACTACTGGCGGATCGACGCCATGGACGACACGGACTTCGAGTGGTTCGAGTTCAAGTATCCGGGCTGGTATGACAAGTACGGCAAGTGGTGGGAGCGCTACGGCGAGCTCTCCAAGAAGAACGGGCACGCGCCGATTCCGTTCGATGCCGACACCGACTACGTCTATCCGCACCGCTGCTGGACCTGCATGGTCCCGGCGCTGATCCGTGAGGACATGGTCGTCGACGAGGTCGACGGTCAGGTCCGCACGTACTGCTCGGAGACGTGTGCCTGGACCGACAAGGTTGCCTTCCGGCCCGAGTACAAGGGCCGCGAGACGCCGTCGATGGGCAGGCTCACCGGTAAGCGCGAGTGGGAGACCATGTACCACGGTTCCGACCTCGCGGAATGCATCTCGGACCTCGGCTACGTCCGCGACGACGGGGAGACCCTGGTTCCCCAGCCGCATCTGGATCTCGATCCCAAGAAGATGTGGACGTTGAAGGAGATGAAGGGGCACACCGTCCAGAGCCCCAACATCCTCCTCAACGAGATGTCGCCCGAGGAACGCGAGGCCCATGTCGCCGAGTACAAGCGGGGCGGCCCGGCCGGCCGCAAGCCCGCGGAAGCAGGCGCCTAAGGGCAAGCAGTCGCAGAGGCGATCGGTTCAGCGAGCCGGTCGCCTCTTCGGCGTCTTTAGGAGAGGCCATGGGAGAGACCTACAACGTGAGACTCGAGCCGGTCGGAATCGAGTTCGAGGTCGACGAGGACGAGACGGTGCTCCGCGGTGCGTTCCGCCAGGGCCTGATGCTGATGCATGGGTGCAAAGAAGGGCAGTGCGCGGCGTGCAAATCGTTCCTGCTCGATGGCGAGGTCGACCTCGAGAAGTACTCAACGTTCGCGCTCAACGACTTCGAGAAGGAGGAAGGGTGGACGCTGCTGTGCCGCGCCCACGCCGAGAACTATCTCGAGGTCGAGCTCATCAACTACGACGAGGAGATCCTGCGCTCGGGCGTACCGATGACGACCCAGCAGATGCGCGTCGAGAAGATCGAGGCGCTCACCGGGGACATCCGCCGGCTGGTGCTCTCAGGAGAAGAGCTGAAGTTCAAGCCCGGGCAGTACGTCGACATCAAGATCCCGGGCTCCGAGGAGGTCCGGTCGTTCTCAATGGCCAACCTTCCGGGCGAGACAAACCTCGAGTTCATGATCAAGATTTACCCGGACGGGAAGTTCTCGGGCCTCCTCGCAAACGAGGAGCTCAACGAAGGTGACGAGGTCGAGGTGACGGGCCCCTACGGGGTATTCACCCTGCGGGAAAAGTCAGACCGGCCACTGCTGTTCATCGGCGGCGGCGCGGGCATGGCGCCGATCCTGTCGTTGCTGCGCGCGATGGCCGACCAGGGTGTCGAGCGCGAAGCTGTCTATTACTACGGCGCCCGGGGGCTAAACGATCTATTTCACCTCGATGAGCTGGCGGAGTTGGAGGAGCAGGTGCCCAACCTCCGCTTCGTCCCGGCGCTGTCGGAATGCGGCGAGGATGATGACTGGGAAGGTGAGCGGGGACTGATCACCGACGTGGTCGGTCGCCTGCACGAGGAGCTGGGCGACGTCGACGCCTACCTGTGTGGACCCCCGCCGATGGTCGACGCCGCCATCGCGATGCTGGATCAGAACGGCGTGCCCGAGGCTCGGGTCTTCTACGACAAGTTCACGACGACCGCGCCCGAGTAGGGCGAGAGGGAGAGAGAGCGAATGGCAACTGAGACCGAGGCCCCCCAGAAAGGCGACGCGGTTCCGCCCCCGGTCACCGAGCGCAGTGTTCCCAAGCCGGTGTTCACCGACGCCGAGGCGGGGGCGAAAGAGTTCCCCTCCTCACAGAGCCGCAGCTACAACTACTTCACCCCGGCCAGGCGGCGTGCGACCGTCTACGAGGACGTGACGGTCGACGTCCAGCCCGATCCTGAGCGCTACCTGCTCCAGGGGTGGATCTACGGCTTCGCCGACGGCACCGGCGGTTATCCGCCGGAGTGGACGGCGCTCAAGTCATCCAACTGGCATGAGTTCCTGGATCCCAACGAGGAGTGGGAGCAGACGATCTACCGCAACAACGCCAACGTCGTGCGTCAGATCAGCCAGAACCTGGCCAACGCCAAGGCGGCACGCGCCTTTGACGGGTGGAATCGCGGCTGGATCAAGACCGTCGAGCGCCATGTCGGCGCCTGGGCCCACGTCGAGCACGGGATCGGCATGCACGTCTACCTGCCCGCTCAGCGCGACGCCCCGAGCAACATGATCAACAACGCGCTGTCGGTGGCCTCGGCCCACAAGCTGCGCTTCGGCCAGGACATGATCCTCTACAACCTCGACCTCACCGACAGCGTCGACGGGTTCGACGGGGAGGCTCACAAGGACGCCTGGGCCAACGACCCGATCTGGCAGGGCGTGCGTGAGAACGTCGAGCAGCTCACGGCGATCCGTGACTGGGCGGAGGCGTTCTTCGCCGCGGCAGTCGTGTTCGAGCCACTCGTCGGCGAGCTCTTCCGCTCGGAGTTCATCATGCAGGCGGCCGCTCCCCAGGGCGACTTCGTCACCCCGACGCTGATGGGCGCGGGCGAGGCCGACGCCGCCCGGGATGCCCGGGTCGCCCGCCGGCTGTTCGCGATGCTCGCCAACGACGACAAGTTCGGCGAGGAAAACCAGAAGACGATGCGGGGCTGGCTGGAGGAGTGGGTTCCCAGGAGCCTGGCCGCCGGTCGCGCCATGCAGCCGATCTGGTCGCAGCCGGGCGAGAAGGTCATCCGCTTCGAGGAGTCCCTCGAGCACGCCGAGGGCCGCTTCGACGAGATCCTCGAGGAATTCCACGTCAACGCAAAGGACATCGACTGATGAGCACTGGGCAAGAAAGGTTCAAGACCGATCGGACCTCCTCCAACCGCGCCGGCGTGACGCTGATGAACAATCAGGTCGGGTATGTCGTCGCCGATGTGATGCGCAATCACGACAACGTCAAGGTCGAGGTCCTGCCCTCAATGATCAGGATCGACGGGACCGGCCAGTTCGAGATCGACTACGACGAAATGGCCGAAGCGTTGGGCTGGGAGGACTTCGGCAACGACGACTTCGAGGAGATCATGTCGACCCACTACGGGCGCATGGTCGTGCTCGACGACAAGATCATCATGTTCGCCAACCCCGAGGATGCAGCGGAGTACATTGGCTTCGACCTGCAGGCTCTAGCTGAGTAGGGAGAGAGAGATGTACGAACACAACGGCGAGAAGTACTTCATCGTCGACAGCCACATCCACATGTGGGATGCCAGTCCGGAGAACTGGGTCAAGGGCCAGGAGCAGTACGCCAAGGGTTGGATCGAGTGCTTCCACGCCTACATGGGTCTGGGGCCACCCGAGACGCACTGGCCGATCGAGAAGTTCATGAAGTACTCCGACGAGGACTTCGAGAAGGACGTCTTTCAGGACGGCGGCGTCGACGTCGGCATCTTCCAGTCCACGTACCTCAAGGAGTGGTACACGACCGGTTTCAACACCGCCGCCGACAACGCTCGGATGGCCGAGAAGCATCCCGGCAAGCTGATCGTCAACGGCCGCTTCGACCCGCGTGACGGTGACGAGGGCCTCAGGCAGCTCGAGGAGGACGCCAAGAAGTACAACCTTCAGGGCGTCAAGCTCTACACCGCCGAGTGGAACAACGGCTCACGCGGCTGGCGTCTCGACGACGAGGACGTCAAGCCGTTCTTTGCGAAGTGCAAAGAGCTGGGCATCAAGAACATCCACGTCCACAAGGGGCCGACGATCTGGCCGCTGGACAAGGACGCGTTCGATCCCCGTGACGTCGACGCGGCGGCGACCGACAACCCGGAGCTCAACTTCATCATCGAGCATGTCGGGTTGCCGCGGATCGAGGACTTCTGCTTCATGGCGACGCAGGAGCCCAACGTCTACGCCGGCCTGTCGGTGGTAATCGGCGGCCTGATGTTCGCCCGTCCCCGGTTCTTCTCCAAGGTCATGGGAGAGCTGCTGTTCTGGGTCGGGGAGGACAAGATGCTGTTCGGCTCCGATTACGGGATCTGGGAGCCGAAGTGGCAGATCGAGGGGTTCCTGGACTGGGACTACCCCGACGAGTCCTACTCGGATTACCCCCGGGTCAGCGACGCCACCCGGCGCAAGATCCTGGGCCTCAACGCCGCCGCGCTCTACGGCATCGAGGTGCCCAAGGAGCTCCAGCTCCCCGACGAGGCCGGGACCCCGGCCAAGCAGGAGGACGCGGAGCTGGTCGAGACGGCATGAGCCACACGGCCTCCCCGACTGTGGAGGCCATGCGCGAGCGGGTCCTCGGCGCCCTGAGCACGGTCTACGACCCCGAGCTTGACGAACCGATCACCTCCCTGCGGTTCGTCAGCTCGTGTGTCGCGACCGCTGACGGGGACGTCGAGGTCCGGCTCCGCTTGCCGACGCCGCAATGCGCTCCCAACTTCGCATTCCTGATGGCCTCCGACGCCCGCCGGGCAGTGGGTCGGCTACCGGAGGTGCGGAGCGTGAACGTAAAGCTCGAGGATCACTACACGGGAGATGAGATCAACGCCGCGCTTGGGAGCGGCCAGGGGTTCACCGGGGCCTTTCCCGGCGAGACCCAGGACGACGACCTCGAGGCCCTGCGCGAGCTGTTCGTCCGCAAGGCGCTGATCGCCCGCCAGGCCAAGGTGTGCGAGGCGATGATGAATGACGGCTGGAGCGCCGACCGGATCGTGGCGGCAAGGGTCTGCGATCTTCCGGAGGGAGCGGAGGCCCGGAGGTGCCTGGAGCTCCGCCGCCACCTCAAGATCGCATCCGAGCCCGGGTCGCCCGCATTCGTGCTCCCCAACGGCGACCCCGTGGCCGGCGACCAGCTGACCCGGTGGCTGCGCATGGCCCGGCTCGTGCGCACCAGCCTCGAGGCCAATGGCGGCATCTGCCGCTCACTACTGGAATTTCGCCACGACCTGGCGACCGAACCTGAGGAGTGGACATGAAAGCCGCGCGGCTGCACGAGTATCGCGACGCGCTGAAGCTCGACAGCGTCGAGGAGCCCAAGGCCGACGGACCCCTGGATGTGATCGTCCGCATCGGAGCGGCGGGGTTGTGCCGCACCGACCTGCACATCCAGGAAGGCCAGTGGGCCGAGAAGTCGGGCGTCGCGCTGCCCTACACCCCGGGGCACGAGAACGCGGGATGGGTGCACGAGATCGGATCAGGAGTCACCAACGTAGAGGTAGGGGACACCGTGATCGTGCATCCGTACATCTCGTGCGGGCTGTGTCTGCCCTGCCGGGTGGGCGACGACATGCACTGTCTGAACGGCTCGTTTCCCGGCATCGACCGTGACGGCGGGTTCGCCGACCTGCTCAAGACCTCGGCGCGCTCGGTCGTCAAGCTCGGTCCCGGACTCGAGCCCAAGGACATCGCGGCGCTGGCCGACGCCGGCCTCACCGCGATCCACGCCGTCAAGAAGGCCATCCCCGTGCTGACCCCGGGGACGCGTGCGGTGGTCATCGGCGCGGGAGGCCTCGGCCATATCGGCATCCAGTGCCTGAAGGCGATGACAGCCGCCGAGATCATCGTCATCGACCCGTCCGAGAAGGCGCTTGCGCTCGCCCGCGAGATGGGCGCCGATCAGACCGTGAAGGTCGACGGCTCCAAGCACGTCGACACCGTCAAGGAGATGACCGACGGGCTGGGCGCGGAGGCGATCATCGACTTCGTGGGCGAGAAGGGTGCGATCGA
>JBAPXO010000163.1:0-6260 GCA_049284255.1 Solirubrobacteraceae bacterium
GCTCGCCACCGCTTCGGCGATGGCCGCTACCGATATTTCGATCATCCCCTCCCGAGTCCGATCGCGACGCTGCGCGGCTCCTTCTATCCGCATCTGGCCCCGATCGCCAACGACTGGGCCGGGCGGCTGCGTGGCGACACCAGAGACTTCCCGCTCGAGCATGAGGAGCTATTGAGACGCTGCCGCGCCGCGGGCCAGGAGCGTCCGACGCCGTTGATCCTTCGCTACCGCGAGGGTGACTGGAACGCGCTTCACCAGGATCTCTATGGCGACGTGTTCTTCCCGTTTCAGATCGTGACCGTCCTCTCGGAGCCGGGCGTGGACTTCGAGGGCGGCGAGTTCGTGCTGCTCGAACAGCGCCCGCGCGCCCAGAGCCGCGCGCACGTCATCAATCCGCCGCAGGGGGCGTTCGTGATCTTTCCCACCCACCATCGGCCCAACCTGGGCAAGCACGGCTATCACCGAATCGGACTACGCCACGGTGTGAGCACGCTGACACGTGGTCAGCGGACCGCGCTCGGGGTGATCTTTCACGACGCTCGGTGACCTAACTTCGGAGCCCCCGCTCGGCGCGTCCGCACCACGGCGGATCTGCGATAACCCATCCATGGCTCCCCGGAAGGCCCGCCCAGCCACGGTAATCCAAGCTCCTGACCTTCCCGATCTCGAGCCGCTCTCGCTCCGCCACGTCTCCGAGGATGGTGCGCTCACGCTCGAGGGAGTGCGGGTCGAGTCGGCGGGCGCCGAGCCCGTGCGTGCGCGGCGGATCGTGATCATCGAGTCAGAACTCGACGGGGTGACCGTCGCAGGCGACGACGTGCCTGGCCTCCAGCTCAGAGATGTGATCCTGCGCGGTTGCGATCTCTCGAATGTCGACGGCCGCGAGGGCTCGCTGCGGCGCGTTGAGATTCGCGGCTCGCGACTCCTGGGCCTTGGCATGAGCGGAGGCGACGCTCAGGATCTAAGCGTCGTCGACAGCTCGCTCGCGCTTGCCTCGTTCGCATTTGCCAGGCTTCGCCATGTCGTGCTCGAGCGCGTCGATCTCACCGAGGCCTCGTTCATGAAAGCCCAGCTCGACGGGGTGGAGTTCATCGATTGCAAGCTTTCGGGCACGGACTTTCGCGAGGCCGAGACCAAGGACTGCGTGATCCGCGGCACATCGCTTGACGGAGTGATCGGGGTGGACTCGCTGCGCGATGTCGTTATGCCCTGGCCCGATGTGCTCGCCTCAGCCGCGGCCCTCGCCAACGCACTCGGCATCCAGGTCGAATCCGACTAGGCGGCGTGGATCGGCTGGTAGGTGGCGATGATCACGCCGGTGGTGGTCGGGGTGCTGGCGACGAGCCGGAGCTCGAGATGGTGTTCGTGGTCGAACAGGCGCTGGCCGGAGCCCAGCACGAGCGGATGAATCATCAGCAAGAGCTCATCGATGAGCCCGTCCGGAAGTAACGACCGGATCAGCTGACCGCTGCCCATGATCACCAGCTCGCCTGATGAACTCTGCTTGAGCTCGGCTACGGCGGCGGGGATGTCCCCAGTCACGAGTGTCGAGTTGGGCCAGTCCAGGCGGGTCGTCGAGCTGCTCGAGACGACGTACTTCGGAGCGCTGTTGAGAGCCTCCTTGTAGGGGCCGCCCTGGGCGTTCCAAGCCGACAGCATTTGCTCGTAGCTGCGCCGGCCCAGCAGCAGCCCGCCCTCTGGCTGGCCCATCCGGCCGGCGAGGGCGCGGCCCATCACCTCGTCGTTACCACGTACGGCCCAACCCCCGTGGCGGAAACCGCCGCGCATGTCCTCGTCGGATCGACCCGGGGCCTGCATCACTCCGTCGAGGGTGACGTGGTTGATGACAACGAGCGGCATCGACGAACCCACTGTAGACCCGCGGCACCCGCCGGGGCCCGGACTTACCGCGGCAGCGGGCGCTGGCCCACGAGGACGTCGACGAGCCCAGGAAAGCGGGCCTCGAGGTCGTCGCGTCTCAGCGAGATGTAGCGCTGCGTGCCAGCTGAGCGGGCGCGGGTCAGACCCGCCTCCCGGAGGGTTCGCAGGTGGTAGGAGCCGGTGGAGTTCGGCACCCCGAGCGTCGTGTAGATCTCACCGCACAGGCGGGCCTGCCCGTCTGAGAGCAGCTGAACGATCTCAAGGCGTGCGGGATCGCCAAGGGCCCGCATGATCGTGGCGAGATCCAGAGCGTCGGTGGCGGGGTGCGGAATCTTTTCGCGGTTTGCGGCAGATGCGGTCATCGACGCGCATGATAGCTTGCTACGCTAGTTCCAAAGATTTGGAAATACGAACCGAAGGGAAGCGTTCATGCTCGATCAAGCTTCCGAGACTCTGTCGGGACGGCCTGCCCTGTCACCCCGGGCGGCATACGTGTTGATGGCCAGCGTGATCGGTCTGGCGCTGTTTGCATCGGGCACGCCCTCCCCGCTGTATGGGACCTACAGCGCGATGTGGTCACTTTCGCCGGTCGTGCTCACCCTCGTCTACGCGACCTACGCCTTCGGGGTGCTGGCGACCCTGCTGCTCGCGGGACCGGTCTCGGACTACGTGGGCCGTCGGCCGGTCCTGCTCGTGGCGCTCGGATCCCTGATGGCCGCCACGGTGATGTTCATGCTCGCCGACTCGGTGGCGTGGCTGTTCGCAGCGCGCGCCCTGCAGGGATTGGCGACCGGGCTCGCCTTGAGCGCGGCCAGCGCCGCACTCCTGGACCTCCACCCGCGCCGTGACGCGGGCGCAGTCGGCTTGCACAACGGGATTGCCAGCGCCGGCGGGATGGGGCTGGGCGTCCTCGTCTCGGCGACCATCGTCGAGCTGCTCCCTGCCCCGCGCGTATTCCCGTACGTCGCCGCATTCGTCCTCTTCGCACTCGCCTTTGCCGGGACGCTGGCGATCGCCGAGCCCGTGTCCGATCCCGTCGGGCTCCGGCTGCGTCCGCAACGCCCGGCGGTTCCGCCCGCCGTGCGTCCGGCATTCCTCCTGGCCGCCCTCGGGGTTCTCTCCTCGTGGTCGATCGGGGGGCTCTCGCTGGCGCTGGGACCGCAGCTCCTGGGCACGCTCTTTCACACGACTGACCACCTCGTCGGCGGCCTCAGCGTGTTCGCCCTCGCCGGAACGGCCGCGGTCGCTCAGCTGGTCTTTCGCCGGAGCGCTCCGTGGGCCAGCGCTGCCGGGGGATCGGTAGCCCTCGCCGTCGGGCTGCTGGGGATCGTTCTCGCTACCGCTCTCGCCTCAGGCCCCCTCTACGTGATCGCGACGGTCGTCGCCGGCGCCGGCTTCGGTGTCGCCTTCCTCGGGGCGTTGCGTACGCTCTCGAGCGCGATCGGGCCCGAGCATCGGAGCGCAGTGATGTCCGCGTTCTACGTGGTCGCCTATGCCTCGCTTTCCGTTCCCGCGATCCTTGCCGGAGTGCTGACCACGCCGCTGGGACTGAACGCGACCTTCGAGATCTTCGGCAGTGTCATCGCCGCCGTAGCGCTTGTGGTGGCGGTGCTCGCCTGGCGCAGTCGACCCGAGAAGGTCACCACTGCCTGCGCCCTCCCGTTCGCCCAGGGGGCGACGACGTGACCGGCGGCGCAGTCAGCCGGTCCGCGTCGGGGGCCGACCGCGCCTGGGCAGGGGTCCGGCTTGCCGAGGCATTCGGCCGGCATCGGTGAGGGCGCGCCGCATCAGCATCTCGATGTGAGCGTTGAGACTGCGGAACTCGTCGGCGGCCCACCGCGCGAGAGCATCGTGGACCGTCGGGTCGATGCGAAGGAGCACCTGTTTGCGCTCATTGCTCACGTATAGAGCGTTCCGGTGTTGACGACCGGGGACGCCGGCTGGTCACCGCAGAGGACGACCAGCAGGTTGCTGACCATCGCCGCCTTGCGCTCCTCGTCAAGCTCGACGATCCCCCGCTCATCCAGCCGGGCGAGGGCCATCTCGACCATCCCGGTCGCGCCCTCGACGATCCGCGAGCGCGCCGCGACGACGGCGTTGGCCTGCTGTCGGCGCAGCATCGCCTGGGCAATTTCCGATGCGTAGGCGAGATGACTGATGCGCACCTCGACGATCTCCACTCCGGCGATGGCGACGCGCTCAGCCACCTCCCGCGCGAGCTCGGCGGCGACGACATCGGTCGAGCCCCGCAAAGACGTGCCCTGTCCGGCCGGATCGTCGTAGGGATGAGTCGTGGCGACGTGGCGTAGCGCCGACTCGGCCTGAACCTCGACGAAGTTGACGTAGTCATCGACGGCATAGAGCGCCCGTGAGGTGTCTGCCGCCTGCCAGACAACGATCGAGGCGATCTCCACCGGGTTGCCGTCGGCATCGTTGACCTTGAGATGGTTGGTCTCGAAGTTCCGGACCCGGATGCTCAAGCTCCGCCGATCGGTCAACGGCAGGATCCACGACAAGCCGGTACGACGGACGGTGCCGACGTAGCTTCCGAAGAAGCGCACGACCTTGGTCTGTCCGGGTTGGACGATGACCAGTGAGCTCAGGATGAGTACGGCGGGGATACCCGGCACGAGCGCGAGCACAGGGGTCGACGTCCCCGCGAGGAGGATGACCCCGGCGATGCACGCGGCGGCCACGAGGACCCCGGCCCAGCCGTTGATCGCCCACGCGGGACGCTCATAGATTTCGACGCGGGTGCCCGAATGCCCCACCGGGGTGGTCTCGGGCTGGCGGTATGGCTGGACGGCCGGGTTCATGTTTCCTCCCCTTGGAGCGGCCTCATAAACTGATAGCTATTAGATATCAGTTTTATCGCAGCCGTGCAAGCGGGCTGCGAGCCACCGGAAGTGTGGCCGATCCGCGTGATCCCCTACGGTGTCGAGGTCGGCGCGAACCTCGCGTTCGTGAGTCGAGCCCAGGTGAGGGTGGGCGATGAGCCGGAAGGGACCAAACGGTCGCAAGATGCTGTGGCGGTCGCTGCTTGCCGCCATCCTGGTCGTCGGAGCAAGCGCCGCGATCACCTCGGTCGCCGGCCTGCTTCAGGTCAAGACCTTCGTCGGGTACCTCTCCGCGCACCCCGGGATCAAGACCCCAGGGATCAGCCTGCCGAAGCCCGGGAAACCGCAGACGATCCTCCTGATCGGCTCTGATCACCGAGCCGGGACGCCGGTCCGCGGGGCCAACACCGACACGATGCTTCTGGTCCGCCTCAACGCCCGCTCGTCGACGATCAATGTCATGTCGATCCCGCGTGACCTTCAGGTCAACATTCCGGGCTACGGCTCGGCGAGGATCAACAGCGCCTACAGCGTCGGCGGCTACGGACTACTTCTGCGGACGATCCGCGAAGACGTGTTCCCGGGCTTTCGCCCCAACCACATCGTCGACACAAACTTCACCGGCTTCTCGGATCTCGTCGACGCAATCGGCTGCGTCTACGCGGACGTCGATCACCGGTACTACAACCAGAGCGCTCCCGGTCCTGACAACTACTCCTCGATCGACATCCAGCCCGGGTATCAGAAGCTGTGTGGGAACCACCAGTCGGTTCACGGGGCGCTGCCCTTCGTGCGCTTCCGTCACACCGACTCCGACATCGTTCGCAGCGCGCGCCAGCAGGACTTCATCCGCTGGGCCAAGGACCAGTACCCAGTCTCCAAGCTGTTCTCCAATCGCGACAACCTGCTGAGGATCTTCGGCAACCATTCCACCCTGGATACCGGGCTGCAGTCCACCCACGGGCTGCTCCTGCTCTTCGATCTCGTCCTCGCGTCCGATGTGCACGCGATCAAGCAGATCAAGTTTCCGGCCATCCTCCCGACGCCGGGCGTGGGTCCGAGCTACGTCACCGCGGTCCCATCCGCCGAACGAGCCGCTTACGCGCGGTTCATCGCACCCACGCTGCCCAAGCCCAAGCCAGCCGGCAGTTCGTCGAGCACCTCCACCTCCGCCTCCCTGTCACGCCGCAAGGCGTCCAAGATCCCGACCGCCGGGCTCAACGCCGATGTTCCCGATGGCCGAAGTCAGGCAGCTCAGCTTCACAGGATCAAGATGCCGGTGTACTTCCCGCGCTACGTCGTAGCCGGCTCGGCGTACTGCCTGGCCTTGACCGGCAACTGCAACGACGGCGCCGAGCCGGCCAGTGAGTACGCCCGCTCCTACCCGCGCGGATACGTACTGCGCGACCAGCAAGGCCATCCCCACGCCGCGTATCGCATGACGCTGTTCGTCAACCAGCTCCTGGGGCAGTACTACGGGGTCCAGGGCACGACCTGGCACAACCCACCCCTGCTTGCCAGCCCCACCGGCACCCGGGTCGT
>JBAPXO010000164.1:0-13370 GCA_049284255.1 Solirubrobacteraceae bacterium
AGAACAAACCCGCCGAGCTGACGCTGCTCTCGAGCCGGATCCAGTCGTTCTTCGACCACTACGTAAAGGGCGGGGCCCCCGCACCACAGCTCGGCGCGACGGCGCTGACTCAGACCTGCCCGGCAAGCGCTCCCGCGGGTGGTCCCTACTCGGCGCCGTCCTGGGCGGCGTTGCATCCCGGCGAAGTCGACTACTCCTCGGGTGCTGCCCAGACCGTCTCCTCCAGTGCCGGCAGTCCGACCACCGCCCAGGCCGTCGATCCGATCACCGGATCGGGAGCGTGTGCCACGGTGACCGCCACCGACCAGGGATCGGGCGTGGCCAGCTACCGCCTGCCGGCGGCCACGGGCGAGGGCTACACGTTGCTGGGATCGCCCACCGTGATCGCCAACCTCCAGGTCACCGGGACTTACCCATTGCTCGCCGCCCGCCTGTGGGACGTCGACACCTCGACCAACACCGAGACGCTGGTCGCCCGCGGCGTCTACCGGCTTGACGCGAGCTCGCCCAACGGGAAGCAGGTATTCCAGCTTCACCCCGGCGCCTGGCACTTCGCCGCCGGCCACGTGCCCAAGCTCGAGCTCCTCGGCCAGGACTCGCCCTACGTGCGCACCTCCAACGGCCAGTTCTCGATCTCGGTCTCTCACCTGCAGCTGCGCCTGCCCGTGCATGAGGTCCCCGGGGCCCCGGGCACGCCGGCGGCGGTGACCCAGCCCCTGGCGCCCTTCGAGCCCGGAGCGCGGTGCGTGGCGCGGCCCACTTCCAAACTGGTCAAGCGCAAGGTCAAGCTCGGTCCGCACGGGTTCTCGGCCGCGGGCACGGCCTCGGAGAAGGCGTGCCCGCAGGCGACGGCCTCGGCTCGCCGCAAGGAGCAGGTCAAGCACGTGTACGTCAGCGTCTACGAGAACTTCAAGCACAATCGCTGCCGGTTCCTGCTCTCCAGTGGTCATTTGAGCCGCAAGCGCTCGTGCAGCAAGCCGCTCCAATTCCGCGTTCGCGGGACCGGAAAGTGGAGGATCTCGCGCCGGCTGCACGTCCCCCTTGGCCGCTATCTGATCCGGTCAGATGCCGTCGACGGCTTCAAACGCCATCAGCGGCGAACCGGCGCATCCGTCGCCATGCGACGCGCGCACTGATCGGTTCACAGTCCGGTTACCCGCGCGCGACGCGCGCCTCTAGCCTCAGTGCAGCGATGCGGACGGCCCGTCGGGCATGCCGCCGGGGCCCCCTTGCCTGGCCGCGTAGAGTGATGGGATGCTCTGGCTCCTGCGTCATGCCGAGGCCGCCGACGGGCTCCCTGACGATGAGCGTCCGTTGACCGAACGCGGAATCCGACAGGCCCAGGATGCCGGCCATGCCCTCGAGCAGCTCGGCGCCAAGCTCGAGATCTGCCTGTCAAGTCCCAAGCTGCGCGCCGTCCAGACCGCGCAGCTGGCTTGTGCTCCGCTCGGCGTCGAGGTCACGATCGAGCCGCGTCTGTCCGGTGAGCCCTTCGACGTCCACGAGCTCATCGCGGGATTCGACGACGTGATGCTGGTCGGCCACGATCCATCGTTCACGCTCACGCTGCACGATCTCACCGGTGCTCAGTCGCGGCTGCGCAAGGGCGGAGTCGCGGGAATCGCCAAGGGTGAGTTGGTCGTGCTCCTTCGCCCGGCGGAGCTGAGCGCCATCGCCGGGGATCGAGTCGTGTGAGCGAGCAGGAGACCGAGATCCGCGGGGCCGACGCCGAGGACGCCAACGGCGCCGGCGGGCAGGCCGCCGGGCAGGCGACGGCGGCGTCACCTGACCTCGGCGACCGCTCCCTGTATGTCAACCGCGAGCTCTCGTGGCTGGACTTCAACGACCGGGTCCTGCAACTGGCCGAGGACGAGTCGCTGCCGCTGATGGAGCGCCTGAAGTTCCTGGCCATCTTCGTCACCAACCTCGACGAGTTCTTCATGGTGCGGGTGGCCGGCGTACACGACCAGATCGACGCCCGGATCGACGCCCGTGGCCCCGACGAGCTTTCCCCCACCGAGGTCCTGCGGGGCATCCACGAGAAGGTCCGCGAGCAGGACAAGCGCCACGCCCGGCAGTTCACCGAGGTCGTGCGCCCCGAGCTCTGCGACGTGGGGATTCGGATCGTCAACTGCGAGGACTCGGGGGCGTCGCCGGAACAGATCGAGCGCCACTTCCGCGAGCAGATCTTCCCCGTGCTCACCCCGCTGGCGGTGGGGGCCGGACGGGCCTTCCCCTACATCTCAAACCTGTCTCTAAGTCTGATCGTCCGCCTCCATGATCCCGACGCCGACCGTGAGGAGTACGCCCGGGTCAAGGTCCCCAAGGAGGTCCTGCCGCGGTTCGTGGAGATCGAGAAGGACACGTTCATCCCCCTTGAGGACATCATCGCCCGGCATCTCGACGCCCTCTTCCCGGGCTTGGAGATCCTCTCCTATGACCTCTTCCGCGTCAGTCGCGATGCTGACTTTGAGGTCTCCGACGAGGCCAACGACCTCCTCCAGGCCGTCGAAGACGAGCTCCGGCGTCGCCGGTTCGGCGAGGTCGTGCGGCTCGAGGTCGGTGCCAGCATGGAGCCGGCGCTGCGTACCCGGCTGATCGAGTGGCTGGAGGTCGACGAGCTCCAGGTCTACGACGTCGACGGCCTGCTCGACCTCGGCGACCTCTGGGAGATCGCCTCGATCAAGGACCGCCCCGATCTGCGCTGGCAGAGCTGGAATCCCGTCCCCCAGACCGGCCTGGTGACCGCTCCATCCGATGCCGATGCCCAGCCCGACCTGTTCGCGATGATGCGCGCCGGAGATGTTCTCGTCCACTACCCCTACCAGTCGTTCACGACGAGCGTCGAGCGCTTCGTCAGGCAGGCGGTCGACGATCCCAACGTCCTGGCCATCAAGATGACCGTGTACCGGACCTCCGATGACTCGGCGCTGGTCCCATCGCTGATCGCCGCCGCCGAGAAGGGCAAACAGGCGGTTTGCATGGTCGAGCTCAAGGCGCGCTTCGACGAGCGCCAGAACATCCACTGGTCACGGGCGCTGGAGGAGGCGGGCGCCCACGTCGTGCACGGGATCCCCGGCCTGAAGACCCACGCCAAGGCGATCCTGATCGTTCGCCGTGAGCGGGGCACGGTCCGTCATTACACGATGATCGGGACCGGCAACTTCCACGCCAAGAACGCCCGCCTCTACGAGGACTTCGGCTTCTTCACCACCGACCACGCGATCGGCGAGGAGGTGGCCAACCTCTTCAACACGCTCACCGGCTACGGCCACCCCGAGCACCAGCGCAAGACATTGGTGGCCCCCACCTGGCTGCGTAAGCCGCTGATCGAGCAGATCGACAAGACCATCGAAGCCCACGAGGCCGGCGAGGACGCCCGGATAACGATGAAGATGAACTCGCTCGTGGACAAGGCGATGATCGAGGCCCTGTACCGCGCTTCCCAGGCCGGGGTTCCGATCCAGCTCAACGTCCGCGGGATCTGCTCCCTGCTCCCCGGCGTGCCCGGCGTCTCGGAGACGATCGAGGTCGTGTCGGTCGTCGGCCGCTTCCTCGAGCACTCGCGGATCTACTCGTTCCACCGCGGCGACGAGCACGTCTACTACATCGGCTCAGCCGATCTGATGCCGCGCAACCTCGACACCCGCGTCGAGCTCTGCGTGCCGATCGAGGCTCCCGAGCTCCAGGCCGACCTCCAGGACACCATGGATCGCTGCCTCGCCGACGACACCTTCTCCTGGACGATGGGCGCCGATGGCACGTGGTCGCGCCGCGAGGGAGGTACCCGCAGCGTCCACAACGAGCTGATGGAGCAGACACTCGCCTGGGCAGCCGGCGCCGCGACGACGTGACGCTTAGTCTGCCGTTCGGTGCACAGCGATCTACTGCTCGTCATCGTCGTCATCGCCGCGCTGGCGTTTGACTTCACCAATGGCTTTCACGACACCGCGAACGTGGTTGCCTCGGCGATCTCGACCCGGGCGCTCGCGCCCCGGACGGCGATCGCCCTCGCCTCGCTGCTGAACTTCGCCGGCGCCTTTATTTCATTAAACGTCGCGGCCACGATCGCCACGGGGATCATCGACCCCGGGAAGGTCACCGAAACGATCGCCTTCGCCGGGCTTGCGGGCGCGATCGCGTGGAACCTGCTCACCTGGGCCTACGGTCTGCCCTCGAGCTCGTCACACGCCCTGATCGGAGGCGTGATCGGCGCCACCGTCGCGGCCGTCGGCTGGTCTGGGATCAAGGCCGGGGGCATCATCACCAAGGTCGTGATCCCCGCGCTGATCGCCCCCGTGAGCGCGTTCTTTGCCGCCGGAGTGCTTATTGTCGCCATCTACTGGTTGTTCGGCCGCCGTCGTCCAGGAGCGGTGGCGCGCGGCTTTCGCCTCGGTCAGATCCTCTCCAGCTCCGCCCTGGCGATCGCCCACGGCACCAACGACGCCCAGAAGACGATGGGGGTGATCACTTTGGCGCTGGTGGCGCACGGGACGCTCAGCCCGCACCACGCGACCGTTCCCACCTGGGTCGTCGTCGCCTCGGCCTCGGCGATCGCGCTCGGGACCTACGCCGGCGGTTGGCGGATCATCCGCACCGTGGGCAGCCGGATCATCCGCATGGACAGCGCCCAGGGCTTCGCCGCCCAGACCGCTGGGGCCGTGGTCATCCTCGTCTCCTCGCACCTGGGCTATCCCCTGTCGTCAACGCACGTGATCACGGGTGGGATCATGGGCGCCGGCGCCGCCAAGCGTCTCTCCGCGGTGCGTTGGGGGGTCGCCGGAACGATCGCGGCCGCCTGGGTCATCACCCTGCCGGTCGCCGCCCTGTTCGGAGCCGCCGCCTACGCCGTCACTTCGGTGTTCGGCAGCGGAGCGCTGGGGCCGCTGCTGATCACGCTCGTGGCGCTGACCGGCGTCGCCATGGCGCTCGCCACGCGCCGCCGGCGGTTCGCGGAGGCCGCCAGCGTTTAACGGTTCACGGCCCCCGCCTTGCGGGCGGGGGCCACGAGCCTGGACGTGGGGTCAGCGGATCAGCCGCCGCTGGGCTGCTGAGCGGGGCGCGTGCCCAGGTGGACCGTGACCTTCTTGGTCTGACCGGACCGGTTGATCGTCAGCGTGACGGTCTGGCCGGGCTTGAAGTTGCCGATGACGGCGATGAACTGGTCGGTGGTGATGATCGGCTTGCCGTTGATCGCGGTCACGACGTCGCCGGGCTTGAGTCCAGCCGCGGCTCCGGGCGAGCCGGGGGCCACGGGCGACTGGCACTGCTGGCTGCCGGTGGTGGCGATCTGCGCGCCCTGGCCTCCGGCCGAGGACAGGCACACGCCGACGTAGGCATGCTGCACCTTGTGTCCGCCGATGATCGTGTTGGCGATCTGCGCGACGGTATTGGACGGAATCGCGAACCCGACGCCCGAGCTCGAACCCTCGCCCGAGGCGGTCGTGTTGTTGGTCTCAATCTGATCGTTGAGACCCAGCACGTGGCCGGTGGCGTCGAGCAGCGGCCCCCCGGAGTTGCCGGGGTTGATCGCCGCGTCGGTCTGGACCGCGTTGGGGATCGTGTAGTTGTTGGGCGCGGTGATGCTGCGCCCCGTCTGGCTGACGATGCCGGCGGTGGTCGTCTCGGGAAGACTGAACGGGCTGCCGATCGCGACGACCGGATCGCCGACCTGCGCTTCGCTCGAGTTCGCAAACGGGATCGGATGGAGCTCGGATGACGGGACGTTGACCTTGATCACGCCGACATCGGTCGACGGGTCGGTCCCGACAACCTTGGCCGGCGCAGATTTACCATCCTGGAAGTTGACCTTGACCGAGGTGGCTCCGGCCACGACGTGCTCGTCGGTGAGGATGTAGCCGCTGGTGCTGTAGACGACCCCCGCGCCCTCAGCCTGGCTCTCCTGGGTCTGGCCGCCGCCTCCTCCGCCGAAGAATCCGCCAAGTCCTGATCCCTGGCTCTTGGTGGTGACGATGATGTCCACGACCCCAGGGCTGGCCGACTTGTAAATCTGGTTGATCGTGAGGGCGTGCGCGCCGCTGCTACTGAACGACGTGGGCACCGCCCGACTTCCGGGCTGCACGACGGTCGTGGTCACGTTATGGGAGGTCGAGCTCGACCCGCTGGCGATCACCAGCGCGATTACTCCCCCCGCGACGGCGCCGCCGATGATCGGAATCCATCGGCTCAGGTTGCGCATAGGTTTCGGTGTCTCTCCTGGTGGTTCAAAGTTTGGGTTTCCTGGATGTAATGGGACCACCCAGCAGTGAGGACCGTGTCAGAGTTGGCCAAGAAGTCCGTAAGAGGAGGGTAGGGCGTCGTCAGGCTTGGCTTCGGCGGGCGTCGAGAATCGCCCGCAGCCGGGTCGCCTCCCGGCTGCCCCGGAGCGTCAACCGGTCCCAGGTAATGCGGATCGTCACAAATCCTGCGGCCAGGGTGTCGGCGTCGCGCTCCCGGTCGCTCTCAAACGATCGTTTCCCCTGGTGGAAGTCGTAGCCGTCGAGCTCGACGATCACCCGCTCGGCAGGAAAGACGGCATCGACGAGGTGCCCAGCGATCATCACGTTGACCCTCGGCGTCGGAAGTCCGTACCGCTGCGCGAAAGCGAGGAACGTGTCCTCAAAACGCGAGCGCGTCGGCGCCTGGGGCGTCTGGACCTCAGCTCTCACGCGTCCGGCTGCGGTGTGGTGGGGCAAACGATCCAGGAGCTCGATGAGGTGCGCGGGATGCAGCCCGCAGTGCAGCCGGGCGTCGTTGACCGCGCGGGCAAGCGACGGGTCGTCAAGGCCGGGGGCGATGTCGAGCACGGTCCGGGCGGGGCTGGTGACCCGGATGCCCAGCTGGTGGCGGATGTCGCGGCGGGCAAGGGTGCAGCGGCGGTGACTGCGGATGCCCGGCACGCGCCGTTGGACCGGAGCGGAGACCTCCGGATGCGCCGGCCACCTCCGCAGGCCCCAGAGCGCAGCTGCGCTCCCGTGGCTCAGGGCGGCGCCCTGACCGCACGCCAGTACCGCTCCCGCCGCCTTGGCGACTGGACTGACTTCCGCGTGTCCAACCGCGTAGACACCGGCGTGGACAACGACGAGATCCTGGCTCTTGACGCGGCGCGTGATCGTGCGAGCCGGCATGCCGAGGGCCAGCAGCTGCGCGCGGGTCACGTGGCCGTACTGCCGGTCGGCGATGGTCGCGATTTTGGACGCCGTGCGTCCTTTATCGAGCACGCTGAAGAGTCTCCGCCGCGCCCGCGCCCCCGGCCCGAAACGTTGCAGAGTTATGACAGCTCGTCAGCCAGCGCGACGAAGTAATCGAGCGCTTCCGGGTTAGCCAACGACTCTCGGGAGGCGGCATCAGCCGCGGGCGTCCCCATCAGAATTCGCTTCACGGGAACCTCCAGCACCTTTCCGGACAACGTGCGAGGCACCGACGAGATCTCGCGCACCTCGTTGGGCACGTGCCGCGGCGAGCAGTCCTCGCGCACCCGCGTACGTATCTCAGACACCAGGTCGTCCGAAAGCGACACCCCCTCGCGCAGGACGACGAACAGCGGCATCCACCCATCGGTGCCCTCGCGCGGGAGATCGACGACCAGCGCGTCGACGACGTCGTCGAGGTCCAGAACCGCCCGGTAGATCTCGCTGGTGCCCATCCGCACCCCGCCCCGGTTGATCGTCGAGTCAGAGCGCCCGTAGATCACCGCCGTCCCCCGTGAGGTGATCGTGATCCAGTCACCGTGGCGCCAGACGCCCGGATACATCGAGAAGTAGGAGTCGCGCAGCCGCGAGCCGTCCTTGTCGCCCCAGAAATACAAAGGCATCGAGGGCATCGGCTCGGTGATCACGAGCTCCCCCACCTCGTCGATCAGCGACTCGCCGTCAGAGGACCACGCCTCCACCGAGGCCCCGAGCGCCCGCGCCTGGAGCTCTCCCAAACGCACCGGCAGCGTCGGGACCCCGCCGACGAAGGCGGTGCAGACGTCGGTCCCGCCGGAGGTCGAGAACAACCACACGTCGGGGTCGAGCTGGTCATAGACCCAGGCAAACCCCTCGGGCGAGAGCGGCGACCCCGTCGACCCCACGGCCGCGAGAGCCGACAGATCACGTCCCCCACCCGCCGGCACGATGTCGCCCTTCATGCACGAGGCGATGAAGGCGGCGCTCGTCCCGAAGGTCGTGATCCCGGCATCGGCGGCCAGGTCCCACAGGCACTCCAGAGACGGGTAGCCGGGATTGCCGTCGTACAAGACGATTGACGCGTCAGTCAGCAGCACCCCAACCAGGAAGTTCCACATCATCCAGCCCGTCGTCGAGAACCAGAAGACGCGGTCGCCGGCCTGGGCATCGAGCTGCAGGTTCTGGTTCTTGATCTGCTCGAGCAGGATGCCGCCCTGGCCGTGCACGATCGGCTTGGGCAGTCCAGTGGTGCCCGAGCTGTAGAGCACCCACAGGGGATGGTCGAAGGGCAGCTGAGCGAACGACAGCTCCGAGGAGTCCTCGGAGCCCAGGAACCCGCTCTCCCAGCCGCTCCCGTCGAGGTATCCGAAGCGCACCACCTTCTCCAGCGACCCGATCGACCCCGCGATGCGCTCCACGATCTCGTCTCGGTCGTAGTCGCGGCCGCCATACCGGTAGCCGTCGATCGTCAGCAGCACCTTGGGCGACACTTGCTCGAACCGGTCGATCACGCTGCGCGCGCCGAACTCGGGAGCCGCCGAGGACCACACCGCCCCGATCGAGGCACAGGCGTAGAAGCTCGCCACGGTCTCGGGGATGTTGGGCATGTAGGCGACCACGCGGTCGCCCTCGGTAACGCCCAGCGCGCGCAGCCCAGCGGCAATCCGAGCTGTCTGAGCGCGGAGCTCTCCCCACGTCCAAGTACCAAGCGACGGGCGCACCTCCGAGGCATGGCGAATCGCGACATCGTCATCCGCCCTGCCGCGGAAGATGTGCTCGGCATAGGAGACCGTCGCACCGGGAAACCACTGCGCGCCGGGCATCGAATGCGAGGCCAGCACCTCGTCGCCGCCCGCCCCAAACTGGACGTCGAAATACGAGACGATCGAGCTCCAGAACGCCTCGAGGTCGCTCACCGACCACCGCCACAGCTCCTCGTAGGAGTCAAAGCTCAGCCCCCGCTCTGAGGTCAGCCACTCCCGGTAGCGGGTCAGAGCGGCGCGTCGCACTCGGTCCTCAGACGGCTCCCACAGAGTCTTGGGCAGCTCCTCGCTCATCCAGCGCGAAGCATAGACTCGGGCCGATGCTGAGCCTCGTCGCCCCCTTCGCCGGCACCGTCGTGGCCCTCCCCCACGCCGCCGAGGATCCGGTCCGCGCCGGCACCCCGATCGTCGTGCTCGAGGCGATGAAGATGGAGCACGAGCTCGTGGCTGAGAGCGATGGCGTGATCAGCGAGGTGCAGGTGCAGATCGGCGACACCGTGCACGAGGGCCAGGTCCTGGCCGTGCTCGAGGCACGCGACGCTGACCACAAGACCACGACCCGCGCGGCGACGACGACAGACGAGCCCGGCCAACCGCGTCAGGACCTCGAGGCAGTCCGCGCCCGCCACGCCCTCACGCAAGACGGGGCGCGCCCCGAAGCGATAAAAAAGCGCCACGAGAAAGGACGCCGCAGCGCGCGGGAGAACCTGAACGACCTCCTCGACGACGGCAGCTTCGTCGAGTACGGCCCGCTGATGTTCGCCGCCCAGGAGCTGCGACGCCCCAAGCAGGAGCTGATCGAGCGCACGCCGGCCGATGGCCTGGTCGGTGGTGTCGGCGAGATCGCCGGCGATGCCTGCGCGGCCATGTCCTATGACTACACCGTCCTCGCCGGCACGCAGGGGATGCGCAACCACCAGAAGAAAGACCGGCTGTTCGAGATCGCCGAGCGCCGGCGGCTGCCCGTCGTCTTGTTCGCCGAGGGCGGCGGCGGGCGCCCCGGCGATGTCGACATGCCGATCGTCGCCGGCCTGGACTGCCGGGCCTTCCAGCTGTTCGCCAAGCTGAGCGGCCTGGTCCCCCTGGTCGGGATCGCCTCGGGCTACTGCTTTGCCGGCAACGCCGCCCTGCTGGGATGCTGCGACGTCGTCATCGCTTCCGAGGACTCGAGCATCGGCATGGGCGGCCCGGCGATGATCGAGGGCGGGGGCCTTGGCCGCTACCCGCCTGAAGCAGTCGGGCCGATCGACGTCCAGGACGCCAACGGGGTCGTCGACATTCGCGTCCAAGACGATGCCGAGGCGGTCGCGGCCGCCCAGCGCTACCTGAGCTACTTCCGGCGCATACAGCCCGCAACGGCACAGCCCGCACCGGCACAGCCCGTTCAGAACGCCGGCCCTGACACGCTGAGAGACCTCATCCCCGACAACCGCAAGCGCCTCTACGACGTGCGCGCGGTCATCGCGGCCCTGACCGACACGGACTCGGTGCTAGAGCTCCGCCGCGGATTCGCCCCGGGGATCGTGACCGCGCTCGCGCGCCACGACACGAGACCGTTCGGCGTGATCGCCAACGACCCCAGCCATCTCGGCGGAGCGATCGACGCAAACGGCGCCGACAAGGCCGCTCGCTTCATGGGGCTCTGCGACGCCTTCGGTCTGCCGCTCCTGTTCCTCGCCGACACTCCCGGCTTCATGGTCGGGCCCGAGGCCGAGAAGACCGCCACCGTGAGGCACTTCGCGCGGATGTTCTTGACCGGCGCCAACCTCGAGGTGCCGACGGGGACGGTCGTCCTGCGCAAGGGCTACGGCCTCGGCGCCCAGGCGATGGCCGCCGGCGGCTTCAAGGCGCCCCTGTTCACGGTGGGGTGGCCGACCTCGGAGTTCGGGGCGATGGGACTCGAGGGAGCGGTCAAGCTCGGGATGCGGCGCGAGCTCGAGGCGATCGATGATCCGCAGGAGCGCGAGCGGGCCTACGACGCCGCGGTGGCCGCCGCCTACGAGCGCGGCCAGGGGATCAGCATGGCCTCCTACTTCGAGATCGACGACGTCATCGACCCCGCCGACACCCATCGTTGGATCGCCACCCTGTTCGACGATGCCCGGCCCAAGTGGTGGCAGCGGCCGGGCAAGCGCCGCCCCAACGTCGACGCCTGGTAGCCGGCACGATCGAACTGCAGCGCCGAGCAGACCCGGCCGGTCCGCTCAGCGCCGACGCAGTCCCCAGCTTCGAAATCGAGTACAGGTACCCCGGAGTCCGGCGGGCATGCCCGAGCGGGAGTCGCGGCCCGGGCCGCCGCCGGATCCCCGGGTTGCGGGGAGAGGTCTCCTCCGCGAGCGACGAGGCGCACAATCGTCGCAGTCGGCTGGCACCGCGTAGCTACGGTGAACCTGACAGGGCGCGGGGATGCCTCCGTCAAGCCACTCATGGCCTCGCTTGAAATGGTGCCCGCTCGACATGAACAAAAGCGTACGATCCGCCTCGTCAGCTTCCCGTAAGTCGGGCCTGAGGATCTCCTGAAAATGCCCGCTGGGTCTCCCGCGCGCGCGGGCGCGCCGCGGCCGGCGTCGGGAGCCGGGGCAGCGTCACGACGACCTCGAGTCCTCCCGTCGCGGGAGCGGCGAGGGTGGCCGTTCCGCCGTGGGCCTCGGCGACAGAGCGGACGATCGAGAGCCCAAGTCCGAAGCCCGCAACCGAGCGGTCCAGACGGCGGAACGGATCGGCCAGCGTCTGGACCTTGGTGGGATCGATCCGGGGGCCGCCGTTGGTCACCGTCAGCACCACGGAGGCCCCCTGCGCCTCGGTCCTCACGACCAGATAACCGCCGGGCTCGTTGTGATGGATCCCGTTGTCAAGCAGGTTGGCGATCATGCGCTCCAGCAGGCTGGGGTCGCCCATCGCCCACGCCGGCTCGAGCTCGCCGGAGATCCTCACGCCAGCCTCCTTGGCCCCCGCCCGCAGATCGGTGATGCAGTCTCCAGCCAGCGCGGCGATGTCGACGGCCTCCCCGCGTCCGGCGGCGGCTTCTGAGCGCGCCAGCAGGAGCAGACTGGCGATCAGGTGCTCGCAGCGGTCGACCGTCTCCCGGACCGCCTCCCCCATCGATCGCAGCTCGTCGACATCGGCGTCGGGGTCGGCGAGGGCAACGTCGACCTCGGTGCGCATGATCGCCAGCGGAGTTCGGAGCTCGTGGGAGGCGTTGGCGACGAAGTGGCGCTGGCTGGCAAACGTGCCATCGAGTCGCTCGAGCATCCCGTCGAAGGTGTCGGCCAGCTCCTTGAGCTCGTCGGCCGGTGCCTTGAGCGCGATCCGCTCGCCCAGATTCTCAGCCGAGACCCGCCGCGCGGTGGCGGTGATCTCGCGCAGCGGGGATAGCGCCCGGCCCGCCAGGAGCCAGCCCGTGGCGACCGAGATGCCGGTCATGGCCACCAGAGCGATGATGTACTCGAACAGGAGCCGATGCAGTGCCTGGTCACGGATCTGCTGCTCGACGCCGTGGATCGCGACCGCCTCGGGGGACCCCGGGGGGAAGCTGCTCGCCGGATGCAAGCCCAGCCGGCGCAGCTCGGTCCGGAGCGTCTGATGGGTGTCGAGGTTGTTGCGCACGAGCAGGTAGCCGATCGTGAGCAAGGCGGCGCCGCTGATGAGGAAGACGATCCCGTAGAGGATCGTCAGACGCAGACGAATCGTCGGTGCGAGCAGCCCGAACAGGCGCCCGCGTTGACCGGAGCGGTTTGGCCGCAAATCGGCCATCAGGCCATCCGGTAGCCGACTCCGATCACCGTCTGGACGACCGGTGGCTCGCCGAGCTTTCGACGGAGCGTCATGATCGTCATGCGGACCACATTAGTGAATGGATCGGTGTGCTCGTCCCACACCCGCTCCAGCAGCTGCTCGGCTGAGACCGTCGCCCCATCGGCGGCCATCAGCGCCTCGAGCACGGCGAACTCCTTGCGCGCCAGCTCAAGGTCCTGTCCCGCCCTGGTGAGCCGGCGGCGCGCCGGATCCAGTTCGAGGTCACCGTGACGCAGGACGGGAGGCCGGCTGGGCGATGCCCGGCGGGCCAGGGCGTGGATCCGGGCCACGAGCTCGGCGAAGCGAAACGGCTTGGGAAGGTAATCGTCGGCGCCCAGCGACAGGCCCTCGATGACGTCTTCGAGCGCTCCCGCGGCGGTCAGCATGAGGATGCCGGTCTCTGGCCGTTCGTCGCGCACGACCCGGCAGACCTCATCCCCGTGGACGCGCGGCAGGTCGCGGTCGAGGACAAGCACGTCGTAGCGAACGACCCGGGACTTGGCCAGCGCCTGCTCGCCATCGGGAGCGAGATCAACCGCGATGCCCTGCCGGCGCAGACCCCGGGCGATCGCGTCGGCCAGGCGCAGCTCGTCTTCGGCGATCAGCACGCGCATCTCCTGAGGATGCCGCGCCAACCATAAGG
>JBAPXO010000165.1:0-5097 GCA_049284255.1 Solirubrobacteraceae bacterium
CGCGCGAGCACCGGATCGACCGCCTCTGGAAGCAGACGATCGCGTTCGCTGGCGCTTGGCGGAGCGTCCTCGATGTGCTGGCGCGCCTGGGCGGCGAAGTGATCGGCCATGAATGGCCGCCCGCCCGTGAGCAGTTCGAAGGCCGCAACCGCCAGGGCATAGCGATCGCTGGCCCCGGTGGCGTCGTGCCCCAGCGCCTGCTCGGGAGCCAGGTAGGCCGCCGTGCCGAACAGCTCTCCGGTGCTGGTGATCGTGTCCTCGCTGACCAACCGGGCAATCCCGAAGTCGGCCACGTGCAGCACCCTCGAGCCGTCGAGCAGGAAGTTGGCGGGCTTGATGTCACGGTGGACGATGCCGCGTTCGTGGGCGTGATCGAGGGCCGAAGCCGCCTCCCTCAGCCAGCGCAGCGCCTCCCGGCGGTTGATCGACCCAACCCGCAGCGCGTCGGCGACGGTACCGCCCGTCAGATGCTCCATGACGATGAACGCCTGACTTTGGGCGTCGGGATCGGAGTCATCCGGGTCGGTGTCGCCGACGTCGTAGATCGTCACCACGTGAGCGTGGTTGGAGACCCGGGCGGCCGCTCGCGCCTCGCGCTTGAAGCGACGTACGGCCACCTCGTCGTGCGCGAAGCGCTGGGCGAGTACCTTGATCGCGACCGTGCGGCCCAGTACGAGGTCCTCCGCGCACCAGACCGAGGCCATCCCTCCCGTCGCCAGATGGCGGCGGATTCGGTAGCGCTCGGGGAGCTTCAGCGTGGGCGTGCCCTCGACCCGGGGCTGCGCTCTAGAACTCATTGGATCGGATCTGTACCCACCTGAATCGGTCTAAATCCACAATGGCCCTCGATGGTACGCGCCGCGGAGTGCTTTGTCTCGCCGCGTCGACGGACGCCCGAGGTGCCGAAATTCTGGCGATTAGCAGATGATCAGCCGGGTATCGGATCGGGCCCGCGTCGCGTCTCGGAGGTCTCCTATACTCGTCGCGATGCCCAAGACATGTCACGTTTGCGCCAAGGGTCCGTCCTTCGGCAACAATCGCAGCCGTTCGATGGTCGCGACCAGGCGCCGGTTCGATCCCAATCTCCAGCGGGTTCGTATCGACGACGGCGGGACGCCCCGGCGCGTGTACGTGTGCACGCGTTGCCTCAAGGCCGGCAAGATCTCCAAAGCCCGCTGAGCGGCCCGGTGCCTCTTCGCGGTGGGAAACACTGAGGTGGCCGCACCCGGGCGAGCTACCGACCAGACGGGAATCTCCGATCCCAGCATCGTGCGCTTCCGGGTGCTGGTCGAGGCCGGCCTGGCGGCGCTCGAGGCGCGCCGCGAGGAGGTCAACGACCTCAACGTCTTCCCGGTCGCCGACGGCGATACCGGCGACAACATGGTCCTCACCCTTCGGGCGGTGCTCCAGGAGCTCGACCGCCTTGCCGGCGCGACCGAAGACCGCACGATCGACGACATCGGGCGCGACGAGATCGTGGGCTCGGTTGCTCGGGCCGCCTTGCTCGGGGCCCGCGGCAACTCGGGGGTCATCCTGTCCCAGCTGATCCGCGGCGCCGCCGAGGAGCTCGCCAGCCGCCCCGGCGAGCTCGTCGACCCGGTGCTCATCGGGGCCGCGCTTGCCCGGGCGGCCGACCAGGCCTACGGGTCGGTGCGCGAGCCGGCCGAGGGGACGATTCTGACCGTCGTGCGAGAGATGGCCTACCGAGTGGCCTCCGAGATCGCGCACATGTCCGAGGCCCGCCTCGGCGTAGACGCCACCGCCGGCGAGCAGGATCTGGTGATCGCCGATGTGATCGCGACCGCGCTCGAGGCCGGTGAGCAGTCGGTCAAGCGCGGCCCTGATCTCCTGCCGGTTCTGCGGGAAGCGGGCGTCGTCGACGCCGGCGGATACGGCCTCACCGTGCTCCTCGCCGGAATCGTGGGGGCGTTGCGCGGCTCCGAGCCGCCGGAGCTCGAGCACCACCGAGCCGCGCGGGTGACCCATCCCGACCACTCGTCGAGCACCTTTCGCTACTGCACCAACTTCGCCGTCTCCGGCCGCGACCTGCAGCAGCGCCAATACGTCGACGCTCTGGAGGCCCTCGGCGATTCGGTGCTCGTCGTGGGCGACGCCACCACGCTCAAGGTGCACGTCCACACCGACGATCCCGATGCCGCCACCGCGGTGTTCGCCGCAGCCGGGGCGATCTCGCACCTCGACGTCGCCGATATGCGCCAGCAGGTTCGTCAGCGCGACGAGCGCCTGGGCTCGGCGGCGCCGGTCTGCGGCGCCCTCGCCGTCGTCAACGGAGAGGGCATGCGCACGCTGTTCGAGGGCTTCGGCGTACAGGTGCTCGATGGTGGTCCGACGCTGAACCCCTCCACGTATGACCTGCTGGCGGCGATTCACGCCGTCGATGCCGAGGAGGTGGTCGTGCTTCCCAACAGCGCCAACGTTCAGATGGCCGCCGAGCGCGCCGCCGAGCTCTCCGACAAGACGGTGTCCGTGGTCGCCTCGCGCTCGCCCCAGGCCGGGCTGGCCGCGGCTCTCGCGCTCGATCCCGATCGCCGTGCCCGTGAGAACGCCGACCTCATGGCCGAGACGCTGGCGCAGATCCGGACCGGCGCGGTGGCGCCCGCGGGCCGTGACGACGCCCAGGGCCGCTTTCGCTCCGGTGACGCTGTCGGTTTCGTCGAGGAGGAGCTCGTCGCTTGGGGCGAGCCCTCCACGACCCTCAGTGCGGTCCTGGCGCGGTTGGGGGAGGACGCCGAGCTCATCACCTGCCTGCGCGGAGCCGAGGCTCCGCTCGACGATGTCGAGGTCCGTGAGCTCGCCCAGGACGGCGTGGAGCTCGAGCTGTCCGACGGCGGGCAGCCGAGCTACTGGTGGTTGCTCAGCGCGGAGTGAGATTTTCGGGGACGGCTTCCCCGGGGCGCAGGCGCGGGAACCGACCGGCGCGGCCATCATCATCGACCGCTCGATGACCGCCACCGCGATGTCCGCGACCGCGTTTGCTAGCTCCCGCCCGCTCGATGACGCCGAGCTGGCCGACGCACCGGTTCGCTACCCGCGCCCGTCGGCTCTGACCCGGCCGCTACGCGTGGAGGGGACCAAGGCTGGCCAGGCGGCGGCCTCGCTCGGGCTGCTGACCGTGGGCGACCTACTCGAGCACCTGCCCCGGGACCGCCGGGAATCGCGGGCGGTAGCCCAGCTCGAGGCCGGCGAGACGGCGACCGTCGTCGTCGAGGTTCGCAGCATCGCCTCCCGGCCGGTGCGCCGCCGAGGCATGCGGCCGCTGGTCGAGGCCACTGTCGCCGACGAGACGGGCACGATGAAGGCGACCTTCTTCAATCAGCCGTGGCTCGCTCAGCGGTATCCGGCGGGGTCGCGACTGGTACTGCACGGCAAGTACGAGGCCCGCAACCGCTTCCGGGTGCAAGGACACGCGATGACCTCCGAGGCGACCGCCGGCACGGAGGCGGTGGCCCACTACCCGGCCACCGACGGTCTCTCCTCGACCCAGATCCTGGCCCTGGTGCGGGCCCACGCGTCGGCGCTACAGGAGGTCCTCGAGCCGCTGCCGGCAAGGCTGCTGACCCACGAGCGGCTGCCCGAGCGGCGAGGTGCCCTGGCCGCTGTTCATCTGGAGGGGGACGAGAGTGAGCAGGCGCTCGCTCGCCGGCGCCTGGCCTTCGAGGAGCTTCTGCTCGTCCAGCTCGCCCTACTGCGCCGGCGCCGGCTGCGTCGCCGCGGCAGTCGGGCGCCCGCGCTGGATGGCGCCCCCCAGCTCAGCGCTCGATGGCTGGCCGAGATGCTGCCGTTCTCGCTCACCGGCGATCAGGAGCGGGCTATCTCCGAGATCGATCACGATTTATCGTCCACGCGCCCGATGCAACGCCTGCTCATGGGCGAGGTGGGCTCGGGCAAAACCGTGGTCGCCCTGCACGCGCTGCTGCGAGCCGTCGAGCAGGGCTACCAGGGCGCTCTGATGGCACCCACCGAGCCGCTGGCCGAGCAGCACTTCGCCACGATCCAGGCGCTCATGCCCGGCGAGGCGGTTCCGATCGGCCTCCTGACCGGCTCCACGCCGGGCCGGCGGCGAGCCGACCTGCTGGGCAAGCTCTCCAGTGGCGAGCTTTCGCTCATCGTGGGCACCCACGCGATCATCGAGGAGCCGGTGCGCTTCGCGTCGCTCGGGGTCGCGGTGATCGACGAACAGCACCGGTTCGGCGTGCGCCAGCGGGCAGCGCTCGATGCCAAGGCCGGCGAAGGAGCCAGCCCGCACGTCCTGCACATGACCGCCACCCCGATTCCGCGCACGCTGGCGCTTTCCCATTACGGCGACCTCGACTTCACGCTGCTGCGCGAGCTCCCACGCGGCCGCCAGCCCATCCAGACGTTCGTGTGCTCGACCGAGGCCGAGCGTGCCCGGGCCTACGACCGGATCCGCGAGGAACTGCGCGCCGGGCGCCAGGCCTTCGTCGTCTGCCCGCTGGTCTCGGAGTCCGAGCTTCTGGCCGCCCGCGCGGCAACCGCCGAATACGAGCGTCTGCGAGCCGGAGAGCTGAGTGACTTCCGCGTCGTCCTCATGCACGGCCAGCTGCGGGGGGCTGAAAAGCAGCAGGTGATGTCTCAGTTCGCCTCGGGAAACGCCGACGTGCTCGTCGCCACCTCCGTGATCGAAGTCGGTATCGATGTACCCAATGCCACGGTGATGCTCGTTGAGGACGCCGAGCGCTACGGCATCTCCCAGCTGCACCAGCTGCGAGGACGGATCGGGCGCGGGCAGCATCAGTCGCTGTGCCTGCTCTTCGGCCCCAAGGCCTCGCCCCGGCTGCGCGCACTCGCCGATCACACCGACGGCTTCCGCCTGGCCGAGATCGACCTCGAGCTGCGGGGCGAGGGAGAACTGGTGGGCACCCGGCAAAGTGGCCTCGCCCAGTTTCGCGTCGCCGAGCTCCCGCGCGATCGCGAGCTCCTGGAGCGCGCCCGGGTGCGCGCCGAGCGCATAGACGACGACGACCCTGGGCTGGAGCTCCCCGAGCACGCTCTGCTCGGCGACGCGCTGGCGCGGGTGTTCGGGGCCGAGTCAGAGGCGCCGATCCGGGCCTAACG
>JBAPXO010000166.1:0-1696 GCA_049284255.1 Solirubrobacteraceae bacterium
GTGGTGGCGGGACCTCACGACCCAGCGCGTCCCCGCGACCGAGCGCCGGGGCCCGCCCGCCCGCCAGCGCGAGCACCAGCCAGCCCAGCCCGAACCAGCGCCGGCGAGCGAGCGTCAGCTCGACGAAGCGGCGACTGACTGACCCCCGGTCGATCTCAGCTCCAGGTTTGACAGCCGGCACAGCGACCTCCTAGACCATATGGCGTGGGTCGCTCGTTGCAGGGTTGACCTGCCGGGCTGAGTGGCCGGACGCTCCTCGCGGGGATTTGTCTGACCGGAGATTCAGCCTCCGGCTGACCCCAGATCTGTGAGGAGGTCCGGCCATGACCGGAACGATGACGTGGGTGGGGCTTGATGTCCATGCTCGATCGACGCATGCCGCGGCGATCGATTCGATGACCGGCGAACTGGTCCGCAAGCGGTTCGGTGCCGGGGTGGATGAGCCGGTCGCGTGGTTGGCGTCGTTGTCGGCGCCGGTGCGGGCGTGTTATGAGGCGGGCCCGACCGGGTTCGGGCTCTATCGCGCGGCGGTCCTGGAGGGGATCGGGATGCAGGTGATCGCTCCGGGCAAGACGCCGCGCGGCCCGTCAGACAGGGTGAAGACTGATCGCAAAGACGCGGAACTGCTCGCTCGGTTGCTGCTGGCCGGCTCGTTGACCCGGGTGGTCGTTCCGCCGCCAGAGATCGAGGCGGCGCGGGAGATGACGCGTGCGCATGACGCGTGCCGCCGGGATCTGATGAACGCTCGTCATCGGGTGTCGAAGATGCTGTTGCGCCACGGGCAGGTATATCCGAGCCCGTCGACATGGACGACCGCGCATCGTCGCTGGCTCTCGCTGCAGCGGTTTGAGGAGCCGGCGAGTGAGCTGGTGTTCGCTGATCTGATCGCCGCAGTCGATGGGCTGACCGCTCGCAAGATGACGATCGCGCAACGGCTCTCAGAGCTCGCGACCGATGAGCGGTGGTGGCCGACCGTCGCCCGGCTGCGCGCGTTTTGAGGGATCGACACGCTGACCGCGTTCTCGATCCATCTCGAGCTTGGTGGGGACTGGCAGCGCTTTGAGCGCCCCACGTCATTGTCAGCGTGGCTGGGGCTGACCCCGTCGCTGTCGCAGTCCGGGGAGTCCTCGCGCCAGGCAGCGATCACGAAGACCGGCTCGATGCTCGCCCGCCGGCTGCTGGTCGAGTCCGCCTGGCACTACAGCCGCGACCCCAGGCTCGGCGCCACGCTGGCCAACCGCCAGCTCGGACAACCCGACCACATCTTGGCGATCAGCAACCACGCCCAGCAACGACTGCACCGCGTCAACCAGCGAATGCGCGCCCGCGGCAAGCCGCACAACCTGACCGTCGTTGCCTGCGCGCGAGAACTCGCCTGCTTTCTCTGGGCCGCCGCCACCGCGCCCTAACTCCTTCTCCCACAGCCGCACCTGGTCGGTGGGCCGGGGCGCCGGGCCACTCGCGGTCGGCACGCGCGACACAGCTATGAGCAGCACCCACGGGTGCCACGCTCGCTCCTAGACAGCGCTCGCCGGCAGCACGAAACCGGACCCTGGGGTCACCAAATCCCCGCATATCAGACTGGCAACGCCGAGAACCGAGCCCGGCGTCCCAGCCCACCGACCACCCACAACACGTCTGCCCAGCGGACGCGATCACCCACGCCCACTTGACAAACCTCACGCCATATCAGCTG
>JBAPXO010000167.1:0-2553 GCA_049284255.1 Solirubrobacteraceae bacterium
CCGTTGTACCACTGCGTTGGTGATTTGACCGTCGTCCGCTGCCAGGAGCGGCTCGGGCGACGGACATCTCGCTCTTGGGCACCAGCGTCAGGAGGGCGGCTGGTGCTCACGCACGAGTGCGGACAGCTGCACGCGGTTGGCCGCGCCAAGCTTCCTGTAGGCGTGCGCGAGGTGGGCCTTGACGGTTCCGTGGGACATGAGCAGGCGGGCGGCGATGGCGGAGTTGGTCAGCCCTGCGGCGGCGGCCTCGGCGACGCTGCGCTCGGTGGGGGTGAGGCTGGCGAGGCCGGTCTGGGAGCTGACCCGGTGGCCGCGGCCGCGGCGCGCGTAGTCGTACACCTCGTCGAGCGCCAGTCCGCGACCGGCCGCCAGAGCAGCCGTCCAGGCCTCGGAACCGAGCTGGCGCTCACCGCGCTCCTTTAGCTCGGCGAAGTGCGCGTGGCGAGGAGGCAGCCGGCACACCATCAGCTGTGATCGGGCGCGCTGAGCGCCCCCGAGCAGTCGCGCTCCGGTCTCGGCGCGGCCAGCGGCGAGCTGGAGCTCGGCGAGCGCCTCGAGGGTGTCGATGGCGTCGGGACGCAGGTGGTGCTCGATCTGCCGTGCGAGCGCCTCGTGCAGCTGGTTACCGGCGTCCTGGAGCTCGCCGGTGAGCAGGGTGGCGCTACCGTCGGCCCAGTCGGCGAGGGCGAGCAGGCGCGGACTGCCGGTGTGCTGGCCGGTTGCGCGCAGCGCCGCGCCGTGGCGTGCGAGTGGCGCCGCGCGTTGTTCGGCGAGCTCGATCCGGGCCAGCAGCTCGTGCGCGTTCGCCGCGGCGGCGAAGTGGGGGTCGCCGAAGCGGGCCAGGGCTCGAGCGCGGACGGACTGAAGCTCGTCGAGCGCGAGCTCGGCAAATCCCAGGGCGTGCTCGATTGCGGACACGGCCACCCCGAGGCCGGCCTGGTGCGCCTGCTCGATCGCGGCCATCCCGATGGCGCGGGCGTGACCGGCATCCCCCATCAGGGTTCTCGCCTGCAGCTCGTAGGAGAGCGCCATGTAGTGCCCGAGCGTGGGCCGGCCGTCCTCGAGGCTGAGACCGCGCTGAGCGTGCGCGAGCGCTGAGTGGGGGGCGCCCTGAGCGAGATCGGCCCAGGCGAGCGCGATCTCGAGCCATACCGCGAGCCACGAGGGCGGCTGGCCGGCGGTGAGCGAAGCGAAGTCCTCGCAGGCCGAGCGCACGGTCCCAAAGCGGTCTCGCAGCGCCGCGGTCATCGCCAGTTGCGCGACCGCGAGCGCGAGCCCGTGACGATCCCCGGCGCGTCTGAGCAGGCCCACCGCCTGCTCGCCGAGCTGGGCGCTCGCGCTGGGGTCCTGGGGGCGCTTGGCGACCGAGGCGAGCATCACTCCGATCCCGATCGCGCCTTCGTCCCCGGAGGCCTGAGCCAGCGGGAGCGCTTCTTCGGCGTAGGCGCGGGCGTGCTCGTAGTCCTCGTCAAAGACAGCGAGCTGAGCGGCGCTGAAGAGCACGTGCGCGCGGGCGGCCGGCTCGGCCGCGGGCACGGCGGCGAGTACGCGCTCACACATCGCCCGCGCCTGCGCCGGGTTGCCGGCGACGAGCAGCCAGTGCCGCAGGTCGGCCGCCATCGCCAGCGCGACCATTGGCTGGTCGGTCGCGGCGAACGCGAGCGCGTCATACAGGCTCCGGGCCTCGAGCTCCAGCGTCCTTCGTCCGGCGTCGTCGTCGAGGAGGCGATCGGCGTCTGTGGCCAGGGTCCGGAAGTGCTCCAGGTGGGCTCGTCTGACGTCATCTTCCTCGCCGGCTTCGCGCAGCCGCTCGAGCGCGTGGCTGCGCACGCTCTCGAGCAGGCGGTAGCGGTGGGTCTCGCCGAGCTCCACGATCACGAGCAGGCCGGCGTCGGCGAGGCCATCCAGGGCGTCGAGTGGAGATCCCTGCGGTGCCCACACTGCCTGGACCGCCTCGAGTGACCAGTCGGGGGCGACGGCGAGTCGCCGCAGCAGCGGCCGCGCCTCGTCGCCGATCAGCTCATAGCTCCAGTCGAGCGATGCGGTCAACGTCTGGTGGCGCCCGAGCGTGGTCGCCGGCCCGGCGCTGAGCAGGCGGAAGCGGTCGGCCAGGCCCTCGAGGATCTGGGGCGGGGTGAGGATGCGCACGCGGGCGGCGGCCAGCTCAAGCGCCAGCGGCAGCCCGTCCAGCCGGTGGCAGATCTCGGCCACGGCCGGCGCCGAAGCGGGAGTGACCGAGAACGACGGCCGGCTGCGCCGCGCCCGCTCCAAGAACAGTCGCCCCGCTTCGGAGCCAAGGACCTCGGCGAGGGCATCGGGGCCTCCGGTCGGCGGCAGCGACAGGGGCGCCAGCTGCCAGACCGTCTCGCCGGCGAGGGCGAGCGGGCGCCGGCTGGTCGCCAGCACGCGCACGCCCGGACAGCGGCGCAGCAGCAACTCGACAACGGGTGCCACCGCCCCCAGGTGCTCGCAGTTGTCGAGCACGAGCAGGACGCGACGGTCGGCGAAGCGCCGGCAGACCGCGTCAAGGGGGGCGCCGGCCGGGGGCGGGGT
>JBAPXO010000168.1:0-3196 GCA_049284255.1 Solirubrobacteraceae bacterium
GACCGAGGACGGCGACCTCGTTTGCCTCGGCCCGAACCTCCAGTACTTCTCGACCTCCCACACCTTGACCGTCAAATGGACGCTCGAGCACCGCTCGGCCAACCCGGGGATCCGTTCCGGAGACATCTTCCTCTCCAACGACCCGTACATCGGCGCGCCCCATCAACCGGACACGTGCGTGTACGCGCCGCTGTTCGTAGGTGAGGAGATCTTCTGCTGGGTCGGCAACTCGATGCACCTGGCCGACGTCGGCGGCTCGGTGCAGGGGTCGTTCTGCATCACCGCGGCCGACGCGTGGATGGACCCCCCGAGCTTCCCGCCCATCCGGCTGGTCGAAAACGGTGCCCTGCGCGACGACGTTGAGCAGCTGTTCGCGCGCCAGAGCCGGGTACCGCCGGCGGTAAAGATGGATCTGCGTGCGGCGATCGCCGGCGTCACCGGGACGCTTGCGCGGCTGCAGGGGCTCGTCGAGCGCTACGGCGCGCCCGCGGTCAAGGCCGTCATGCGATCCATGATCGACGGCGGCGAGCAGCTGATGCGTGAGCGCCTTCAGAGCATCCCCGACGGTCGCTGGAGCCACCGTGCCTTCACCGAGGCTGCGCTGCCCGGCGACCGAGGCGTCTACGCCTACCAGGTCAACGTCTCAAAGCGCGACGGGCGGCTGATCGTCGACAACGCGGGCACCGATCCCCAGGCCGGGTCGATCAACATCACCTACGCGGCGTTCGCGGGCGCGGTGCAGGCGGCGACCGTGTCCCAGCTGGTCGGGGAGCTCGCGGGCGCCTACGGCGGCGCGCACCGGATGATCGAGATCCGGCCCGAGCCGGGGCTGCTTTCGTGCGCAGATCATCCGGCGGCCGTGAGCCCTTCAGGCGCCTACACGACCGAGATGGTCCTCAACTGCGCAGCGATCGCGATCGGCAAGATGCTCTCGTGCGCGTCGGACCCTGAGATCGCCGAGCGAGCGATCGGACCCAACCTGCCGCACTTCTACGGCGCGATCGGCGGCGGGCTCGA
Source organism: Solirubrobacteraceae bacterium (assembly GCA_049284255.1). Lineage (GTDB taxonomy): Bacteria > Actinomycetota > Thermoleophilia > Solirubrobacterales > Solirubrobacteraceae > Palsa-465. The sequence continues at coordinate 1,018 of JBAPXO010000168.1, forward strand.
CGCGGCCGGCAATCCGTTCATGCTGATCAACACCAACGGCATGATGGGAGCGCTCGGCGGCGAGCGTGAGCGTGATGGGACCGACGTCGGTGGTCACTACTGGATTCCCGAGGGGATCGCCTACAACGTCGAGGATCTCGAGGACCAGTACCCGGTTCTGTACCTATATCGGCGGCTGCTGGCGGTAAATGCCGACGGTGCCGGACGGCGGCGGGGCGGGCTTGGGTTCATCGAGGCGACGATCCCGTGGAACAGCCCGTTCGTGCAGATGCACCTTTACGGCAACGAGTCCTTCCCAAAGGGGCAGGGTCAGCTTGGCGCCAATCCGGGAAGCCGCGCCTCGTTCCGGATGCGCTCGGAAACCGAGGTGGCGAATCTGCTGTCGGGTGGAGAGGTGCCGCAGGATTTCGACACGGTGGGCGGGGAGGAGCTGCCGGTCATGTTCAAGGGGCCGCCGCTGGATCTGCCGCCGGGATTCGCCTGGGAATGGGTGTCTCCGACGGCGGGGGGATGGGGGGACCCGCTGCTTCGTCAGCCAAACGACGTCGCGGCCGACATCACCGCCGGGCTTCTGTCGGTCGAGGACGCGCGGCGCGTGTACGGAGTCGTCGCTGACGCAACCGGTGTGGTTGACGAGGAGGCGAGTGCCGAGGCGCGCTTGGCGATCCGCCGTGAGCGGCTCGACGGCGGGGAACCGGGCGAGCCGGTGCAAGCGCCTGAGGGGGCCGCGCGCGCCGGCGAGCTGCTCTACATCGTCGATGAGCACTGGTGGTGCAACGGCGCTGATCTTGGGCCGACGGATGGGCCGTGGAAGACAAAGGCGGCGCACCAGCAGTTCGCGTTCGCCGAGCTCGCCTCTGAGTTCGGGGGCGGCGATTCCGAGATGGCCGGCAAGGTCACGCTGCACGCGTGGTACTGCCCGGTGACGGGTTATCGGCTCGACCTCGAGCTGATACGAGGCGACGATCCGCCGCTGGTGGACATGGTGGTGGGCTAGAGCCCTTATGGCGGATCAGTGTTGGGCGGTCAGTGGGGGCGGTGGCGATGAGCGGTATACAGCACTGAATCGATTGAAGAACTACAGTTGGTCATCCTATGCCGGAGCCATCTAGCGCCAACGCCATGACCGAGCGGGCTTCCCACTCGCCGTGCGAGGTGTCGTGGTTCTCGGCTCTGTGCGACGACGACTACGAATTCCTGGGCGTGCCCGAGCCGCGGCTCCTCTCCAGCTGGGAGCACTGCCGGGACATCGCGCTGTCGGCCGAGTCAGGTGGGTTCGACAACCTACTGCTCCCCTCGGGCTACACCCTGGGGATCGACTCGGTGGCCTTCGCTGCCGCGATCGCGCCGCTCCTGCACCGCATCCAGCTGCTGCTGGCCGTCCGAATGGGGGAGATGTGGCCGCCGCAGCTCGCTCGCCAGCTCGCCACCATCGATCAGATCCTCGGCGGGCGCCTGACCGTCAACATCATCTCCTCACCGCTGCCGGGTGAGTCGCTTGAGTCCGAGCCGCGCTACCGCCGCACCCTCGAGTTCATGCACGTACTGCGTGAGCTGCTCAGCGGGCGCTCGGTCGACGTCGACGGCGAGCACATCACCCTCGCCCTCGACCCCCCGCGCGTGGTTCCGCCCGGTGGCTGTCCCCCCTTTTACTTCGGGGGCCTGTCCGAGCCCGCGCGCGAAGTCGCCGCTCAAGCGGCCGACGTCTTTCTGATGTGGCCCGACACCGAGGAGAACGTCGCGGCTGTGCTCGAAGACATGCGCGCGCGTGCCGCCCGCCACGGCCGCCGGCTGCGCTTCGGCTACCGCTCCCACGTGATCGTGCGGGCGACCGAATCCGAGGCGCGTGAGGCGGCCCAGCGGCTGATCTCGCGCGTGGATCCTGAGACCGGCGCAGCCGTACGCGCCCGCTCCCTGGATACGAGTTCGGTCGGAAACCGCCGCCAGGCCGAGCTGCGAGACGATGCTGACGACGACGGCTTCGCCGAGCCGTACCTGTGGACCGGGATCGGGCGCGCTCGTTCGGGCGCTGGGGCGGCGATCGTCGGCGACCCGGACCAGGTCCTGGCCAAGCTGCGCTCCTACATGGACCTAGGGATGGAGTCGTTCATCCTCTCGGGCTATCCGCACGCTGCCGAGGGTGACCTGTTCGCCCGGCATGTGCTGCCCCACCTGGAGC
>JBAPXO010000169.1:0-4006 GCA_049284255.1 Solirubrobacteraceae bacterium
GAAGTTCGAGGAGCCGGGGATCGCCAGGGTGGCGAACGTGACGATCAAGGCGAGTGTCGCCAGGATCGGGGCCCGGAAGGCGATACCGCCCATGTCGGCCAGCTTCTCCGAGCCCCCCGCGCGCAGGGCGGCGGCGGCGACGATGAAGAACAGCGGGGCGGTCACGAGCGCGTGGTTGACCATCTGCAGGAGCGCCCCCTGACCACCCTCGGGTCGCAGCGAGAAGATGCCGAGGACGATGAATCCCAGCTGGGCGACGCTGGAGTAGGCGACCACGAGACGCGCGTCGGGCGTGGTCATGGCCACCAGGGTTCCCCAGATCACCGAGACCAGGGCGATCAGAAGCATGATCAGCTGGAAGTGCACGGCGGCGTAGGGAAACAGCGGCAGCGTGACCCGCAAAAAGCCGTAGGCGGCGACCTTCGACAGGATCGCCGAGAACACCGCGACCGCGGGAATCGGCATCGCCTTGTAGCCGTCGGGCAGCCACCCGTGGAACGGGACGAGCGGCATCTTGACCAGGAACGCGACCGCGAAGCACATGAAGATCCAGAGCTGCGAGCTGTGCGGGAGGGGGAGGTGACGCAGCGCGGTGAACGTGAAGTTCAGGCTGGTGTTGTGGTCGCCGGCGGCCAGCACGCCGGTGGCGATGGCGCCCACGAGCATGAAGAACGAGCCGACGAGGGTGTAGATGACCAGCTTGGTCGTCGCCCGAACGCGGTCCTCGCCCCCCCAGATTCCCGACAGGAAGTAGAACGGAATCAGCATCAGGTCGAAGAAGACGATGAACAGAGCCAGGTCCTGGGAGCAGAAGGCGCCCAGGACGGCACTCTCCGCCAGCGCGAACTGGAAGTAGAAGACGCGTGAGCGCTCCCACTCGTGGGTCGCCGACCAGATCATGGCGGCGGCGAAGATCACGGTCGCGACGAGCACGAGCGCGACGTTGAGCCCGTCGAGGCCGAGCTTGTAGTGGATACCCAGCGAGGAGATCCAGACCTTGTCGGTGACGAACTGAAGCCCGGCGTGGCCGGACTTGAAGCGGGCCACGAACGAGATCGCGATGCCCACGGTGACGAGGCTCCAGACGACCGCCGCCCGTCCGGCGAGGCGGGCCGGCAGGAACGCGGCCACCAGCGAGAGCGCCAGCGGGAACCAGATCAGGATCGAGAGGGTCATCGTCGGGTTGCTCCTACGTGGCCTCGATCAGGAAGTACAGGGCGATGCAGCCGATGCCGACGACCATCGCAGCCACGTAGTAGCGCAGGAAGCCGGTCTGAGCGCGTCTGACCGCGGCCGACCACGCGCCCACGAATCCCGTGATTCCCCCGGTGACCCCGCCCGCGATTACCCCGCGCTCGAGCGTCCCGCCTCCGAAGCGTCCCAGCCACTGCGCCGGGCGCACGACGAGGAAGTCGATGATCTCGTCGAAGTACCACTTATGCCAGAACAGGGTGTGGAGGAGGGGCAGGCGCTGCTGGACTCGCTCGGCGGTCCCGGGCTTGACGACCCATACCCGGTAGGCGATCGAGATGCCGATCACGGCGATCACGGCGCCGATGATCAGGCCGGTCCAGTCGCCCCCGACGCTGGGGGCGAGGTCGTACAGGCGCGAGCTGGCGAAGGTTGGGCGCAGAAACTGCTCCACCTTGTCGTCGAGCCCGGGGATCTGGAGCACGCCGCCGACGATCGCCAGCACCGCCAGCATCGACATCGCGAACTTCATCTCCCAGTCACGTTCGGCGATGTGGTGCTCGGTGCCGGGGAAGCCGACGTCGGTGTCCTCGATCTCGCCCGTCTGGGGGTTGAAGGCATTCTCCGGGTGGTAGAGGTGGCCGTGCTCGAGCTCCCGGGCCTCCTCGACGGGCGCGCCGAAGAACGCGCGGAAGATCATCCGGAAGGTGTAGACGCCGGTCAGCAGCGCGCCAACGTAGCCGGCGATACCGAGGATCTCGAAGCCTCCGCCGCGGGCGTTGAGGTAGCCGATGATGTCGTCCTTGGACAGCCAGCCCGAGAATGGCGGCAGCCCGGCCAGCGCCAGGCCGCCGATGATGAAGCAGGCAAAGGTGAACGGCATCGCCTTGCGAAACCCGCCCATCTTGTTCAGCGACTGCTCGCCGCCCATGGCGCTGATGATCGAGCCGGCGGCCATGAACAGCAGCGCCTTGAAGAAGGCGTGGGTCATGAGGTGAAAGAGCGCTGCCGAGTAGGCGCCCACCGAGACGCCCATGATCATGTAGCCGATCTGGGACATCGTCGAGTAGGCGATCACCCGCTTGAGATCGGTCTGAACGATCGCGATCGACGCGGCGATCAACAGTGTCAGGCAGCCCCCGATGGCGGCGACGTCGGCGGCCGTGGGGGCGTGCTCGAACAGCGGGTGCAGGCGGGCGAGCAGGTAGACACCGGCGGTCACCATGGTGGCGGCATGGATCAGCGCAGAGACCGGGGTGGGGCCCTCCATGGCGTCGGGCAACCAGGTGTGCAGCGGGATCTGGGCGGACTTGGCAAACGCTCCGACCACGAACAGCAGGCAGCCGGCCACGAGATCGGTGCTGTTATGCGCGAAGACGTGGGGAACGGCGTGGAAGGTCTTCTCGAAGTCAAGCGTCCCGGTGTGGCGGAAGATGAAGAACGTCCCGAGGACCAGGCCGACGTCGCCCAGGACGTTGATGATGAAGGCCTTGATGCCGGCGGCGGTGGCGGTAGTGCGTCGGTACCAGAAGGAGATCAGCAGGTAGGAGGCCGCGCCCACGAACGCCCAGCCGACGATCAGGAGCAGGAAGTTGCCCGCCAGGACGAGCAGCAGCATCGAGAAGACGAAGTAGTTGAGGTAGGCGAAGTAGCGCGCGTAGCCGCGGTCTGACTTCATGTAGGCGATCGAGTAGATGTGGATCAGCATCGAGACGCCGGAGACGACCAGCGTCATGAACACCGACAGCGGGTCGACGAGAATCGAGAGCTTGGCGTCGACGCCCACGGTGACGGCGTAGTTCCACAGCGACGAGGTCAGCTCGCGGTGGCTCTCGGGGTCGCCGAGCAGCGAGATCAGCGCGCCGATCGAGGCGGCGAAGGCCAGAGCGATGGCCAGCGTCGCGATCCACCCCGCGGCGACGCCCGACCAGCGCCGGAAGCCGAGCCCGAGGATGATCGTCCCGAGCAGGGGGAAGAGCAGGATGAGCCAGCCGAAGGTTGTCGCGCTCATCCGTGAAGCTCGTTGAGTTCATCGACATTGACCGCCAGTTGCCGGCGAAAGATGGCCACGATCAGGCCCAGGCCGACCGTCACCTCGCACGCCGCCACCACCAACACGATCAGGGCAAAGATCTGCCCATCGGGACCGCCCCACATCCGTGAGAACGCGACCAGCGCCAGGTTGGCGGCATTGAGCATCAGCTCCAGGCAGAGCAGGATGACCATCGGGTTGGGGCGGATGAGCACGCCGGTGGCGCCGACGGAAAAGATGATCGCGGAGACGGCGAGGTACCAGCCGATGGCCATTACCAGCCCCCCTCGGAGCCGCGCTTGTCAGAGCCGCCGGTGCCGACGCCAATCGGTTCGGTCTGGCGCTCGGGATGCGGGGTCGTCCCGCCGCCGGACCGCAGCCCGGCGGTCTCGGCCATGGTGCCGGTGTAGGACGGCCGGGGGGTGGCGACCAGCTGCTCCTCGTACTCATCGGTGCCCTCCAGTCCGCGCCGCCTGCGGGCAAGCACGACCGCGCCGATGGCGGCGACCATAAGCAGCAGCGAGGCGATCTCGAACGGGAACAGGTAGGTGGTCAAGAACATCCGGCCGATCTGGCGCGGAGTCCCGAAGCCGAAAACGTAGTGGGCGCCCTTGCCTCCGATGCCCTTCAGGGCGGAGCCGAGCGTGGCAATGCAGAGCTCGATCGCCAGCGCCAGGCCGAACAGGGGGGCGAGCACCTTGAGCGCCCCCCCCGGGGTGTGCAGGGGCTCATCCCCACCCCCGACGTAGGCCACGACGAAGATGTAGAGCACCATCACGGCGC
>JBAPXO010000170.1:0-10413 GCA_049284255.1 Solirubrobacteraceae bacterium
TCGCCGAAGGACGTTCGGCTCGGGGGCCCCAACGGCAACCATCCACGTCCACGATCCGGCGTTCTGGCGGCTGCTGATGAGCGGCAGCCGGGGGCTGGCCGAGTCCTATGCCCAGAGGATGTGGGATTCGCCTGATCTGGTGGCGGTGATCAGACTCGCCGCTCGAAACGCCGTGGTCATCGACGGGGTCCGATCCAAGACCGCGCCCTTCTGGGCTCCGCGTCAACGAGCTCGGGCGCTGCTTAACCGCAGCACCCGGCAGCGCAACCGCCGTGACATCGCCGCTCACTACGACCTTGGCAACGAGCTCTTTGAGCGGATGCTCGACCCCACGATGATGTACTCGTGCGCGCTCTTCGAGCGCGAGGGGATGACGCTCGAGCAGGCTTCGATCGCCAAGCTCGACCGCGTCTGCGAGCAGCTCGACATCGGTCCCGAGGATCACGTGGTCGAGATCGGCACGGGCTGGGGTGGCTTTGCCGTCCATGCCGCCGCGACGCGCGGCTGCCGCGTGACCACGACGACGATCTCCAAAGAGCAGCATGACTACGCAACCGAGCGGGTGCGCCGCGCGGGTCTGAGCGACCGGGTCACGGTCCTGATGCGCGACTACCGGGACCTGCGGGGGTCCTACGACAAGCTCGTGTCGATCGAGATGATCGAGGCTGTGGGCTGGCAGAACATCGGCACGTTCTTTCACCGGTGCTCAGAGCTGCTCTCCCCCCGGGGAGCCATGCTGCTGCAGGCGATCACCATCGACGACCGCGCGTATGAGGTCGAGAAGGCATCCAAGTCGTTCATCAAGGAGTACATCTTCCCCGGCGGTTGCCTGCCCTCGATGGAGATCATCATGCGCCACGTCGCGCGGCGCACCGACCTGCAGCTTGCCGGCCTCGACGACATCACCGCCAGCTACGTGCACACCCTGAAACGCTGGCGCGAGAACTTCGCCGCCACCAGCGGCGATCTGGCCCGCCTGGGCTACGACCAGCACTTTCAGCGCATCTGGACGCTGTATCTGGCCTACTGCGAGGGCGGGTTTGCCGAGCGACGGATCTGCAACGTCCAGCTGCTGCTCGCCAAACCGCAATGGGCCGCCCAGGCACGCCCCGGGGTTCTCCAGACGGCCCGGCCGGCCAGCCGCTTGTCAGTTATCTGACCAGCCTGTAAACCGCCCGCGGACCGCCTTCGCAGTACTGGGCAGAGCGCCGCTCCGACTGAGAGGGCGCACCCCCGAACAAGGAGACAGGTTCACATGGCTGAACTCAATCTTGAGGCCGTCGATACCGACGGCGCAATCCGCGAGGCCGCCGAGGACGTATCAGGCGACACCCGCATGAGCTTCCTGCGCAAGGGCGCGATGACCGGCGGTGCCGCACTGACCGGCGGCGCGATCTTGGGCGCCCTCATCCCCGGCACCGCGCTGGCCAAGGGAGCTCCCCCGAGCTCGTTCGGCAAGGGCGACATCGGGATTCTCAACTACGCCCTGACGCTCGAGTACCTGGAGAGCTCGTACTACAACGAGGTCCATAAGAACGGCGTCGTCACCACGACGACCGGCAAGACGCTGCTGAACACCGTGGTCAAGGACGAGAACTACCACGTCAAGTTCCTCAAGAAGGCACTCGGTAGGCACGCCGCCAAGAAGCCGACGTTCGACTTCGGCAAGGCCACCAGCAGCGAGGCCGAGTTCATCGCCACGGGCTACGTGCTGGAGAACACCGGCGTCCACGCCTACCTCGGGCAGGCGGGCAACATCAAGACCCCCGCCTACCTGATCGCCGCCGCCGAGATCGTGACCGTGGAAGGTCGGCACGCCGGCGCCTTCGGCATCCTCGCCGGCAAGGCGGTTGCGCCGAACACCCTCGACGTCCCCTGGACCGCCGAGAAGGTCCTCAAGGCCGTCAAGGGCACGCACTTCATCAAGGGCTAGCAGGCCCGAAGTGCCGGCAGTTGGGGGCACGAGCCCAGGGGGCGCTGGGCTCAGTCGGTCGTGACCGCGGGCGGGTCCTCTTCGGAGGGCTCGCCCGCCGCAGTTTCTGAGTCGATCACCCGCTGGGCGATCGCGAACGCGGCATTGGCGGCCGGGACCCCGGCGTAGACCGCGGTGTGGAGGAGAACCTCGCCGATCTCGGCCGGCGTCATTCCGTTGCGAAGCGCCCCGCGGACGTGCATCTCGATCTCGTTCTCACGTCCCAGGGCGGTCAGCACAGCGAGCGTGACCGCGCTGCGGCTGCGGCGGTCAAGTCCCGGGCGCGTCCACACGCTCCCCCAGGCATACCGGGTGATGAACTCCTGAAAGTCCGCGGTGAACGGGGTGGTGCGCTCGATCGCCCGGTCCACATGCTCGTCTCCGAGCACCTCGCGGCGCACCTTCATGCCAGCGTCGTAGCTTCGATCGCTCATGGTCCTCCTGTCGGCGGGTTCAGGTGGCCGGCGATCAACCCGCTGACCTCGGTGGCTCGCTCGACGCTCAGCAGATGCGCTCCGGGGTCGAGCACCTCGAAGCGAGCGCCGGGGACGGCCTCGGCAATCGCTTGACCGTGCTGTGGCGGAATCGAGGGGTCCTCGGCCCCGGCGAGCACGAGCGTCGGAGCGACGATGTGTTCGAGCCCAGGCCGCAAGTCCATGTCGGCGATCGCCTCACAGCACGCCGCGTATCCGTCGCCTGAGATCGAGCAGATCATCTCCCGGTAACCGGCGACAATCGCGGGATTGCGCTCGCGATAGCCCGGCGTGAACCACCGCCCGAGGACGGCATCGGCAATCGCCTCCGGGCTACCGGCCTCGCGCACGGCCGCCGCCCGGTCGCGCCAATCCTGGGGCGGGGGCAGGTGTGCCGAGGTGCAGATCAGGATCAACCTGTCGATCCGCCCGGGGGCGTTCATCGCCAGCCACTGGCCGACCATGCCACCGAGCGAGAGCCCGCAATAGGAGGCGCGCTCGAGCTCGAGCCGATCCATCAGCGCCAGCACGTCAGCGCCCAGGTCGGCGATCGAATAAGGCCCGGGGGGCACCGGAGACCCGCCGTGGCCGCGGTGCTCGAAGCGGATCAGCCGCGCCACGGCGCCGAGACCGGCGAGCTGGGGCTCCCACATCTCGAGCGTCGTTCCCAAGGAGCCGCCCAGGAGCAGGTCGGGAGCTTCGAGGTTCCCGTCGCAGGTGTGGTGCAGTGCGACGGTCATCCCGCCCGCCCGGCGGCGACGGTGTCGATGGCCCGATGGGAGGCGAGCGCTCGGTCGATGAGCTCGCCAGCCCCTTCGGGCACGCCAGCTTCCCCCACCGCCGAGTTGCGTAGGTTCTCGCGCATCCGCCCGGCGTCGACCTCAAGTTCCGCCAGCAGCTCTCGTGCCCAGGCCGTCGCCGATCCGGCGAGCGCCAGGAGCTCTGAGTGCATCCCCCACTCCGCCTGCCAAGCGCCCGCGGCGCGCTCATGTTCCTGCTCCATGGCCCCCAGCACTCCGGCCACCAGCCCGGGCGTGCGTTTGACGCAGGCCAGCACCGACACCGCCGCGATCGGGTTGTGCTTGTGCGCCATCGCGCTCGAACCTCCCCGGGTCTGGTCTGCACGCTCGCTGACCTCGCCGACCTCTTGCTGGGCGAGCAGGGTCACATCCCGGGCCACCTTCCCGAGCACTCCGGCGTGGGTTCCCAGAGCCTCGGCCAGCTCCGCGGGCCGGACTCGGATGGCTTGCCACGGGATCACCGGCTCGGCGAGACCCAGCTCTGAGGCCACGCGGGCAGCGATGGCCGGCGCCCGGGCACCCACTGGGCCGCCCATTTGCACGGCGAGCTCGAACTCGCACAGCCAGGTCAGCCGCGCCCGCGTAGCGTCGATGCCGACGAGCCAGTCCGCAGCTCGGAGGCCGAACGGGATCGCCAGCGCCTGCTGGAGCAGGGTGCGCCCGATCATCGGGGTGGCGCGATGCCGATCGGCGAGCTCGGCTGCGGCGTCGGCGGCGACCCGAGCGTCGGTGAGCAGCGGCGCGAGCGCGCGCTTGGCGATCAGCATCAGGGCCGTGTCGAGCACGTCCTGGCTGGTTGCCCCGAGGTGAACGTGATCGCGCACCGATTCCCCGACGGCGTCGCGCAGCGCGGCGACCAGAGCCACCACGGGGCTGGCGTGCCGTGCGCCCTCGCGCCCGATCGACTGCACATCGAAGGCCTCGGGCCGGCAGGCGGCGGCGATCTGCTCGCCGGCGGCCTCGGGTATCAGGCCCTCGGCCGCGCTCGCGCGCGCAAGGGCGGCCTCGACGTCGAGCATCGCGGTCAGCCAGGCGACGTCGCTGACCTGCGCGGGGGCGCCACCGCGCGCGTAGACGCCTGCGAACAGAGGTCCCTCAGACGGCAAAGAAGACGGTCTCGCCGGGCCCCTGGAGGCGGATGTCGAAGCGGTAGCCGTCCTCCTCTGGCTGCGCGATCAGGGTCTGGCGCCGGTCGGCGGGAACGAGCGCGAGCACGGGATCTTCGGCATTGGCCTGCGCTTCGTCTCCGAAGTAGATCCGCGTTACGCATCGGTTGAGCATCCCGCGGGCCATCACGGTGACGTCGATGTGAGGCGCTTGCAGCGCGCCCGCGGGGTCGGCGACCCGGCCGGGTTTCACGGTGACGAGCGCAAAGCTCCCATCTCCGTCCTCCGTGCCATAGCGCGCGAAGCCGCGAAAGCCCTCCATCTCTGAGGCTCCACCGTGGCCGTGCAGATCGGCGAAGCGTCCCTCGGGGTCGGCCTGCCAGGTCTCGATCAGATGGTCGGGTACGACAACCCCGGCGCCGTCGTAGACCGTGCCGTGGATCGTGATCGTCCCGGTCGTCCCCTCGGCGACGGCGTGCGGTCCCTCGGGCCACGGCAGCCCGATGGCAAAATACGGACCGACGGTCTGCGATGGCGTGGTGGCGAAGATCAATGTGCCTCCTCGAACAGGGTCGCGCCCGGGCCGCGCAGGTAGATGTCGAACTCGTAGGCGGCCGCCCAATCGGGCTGGGTGCCGTGGATCGAGAACCGGGAGATCATCCGCTCGCGGGCGCGCTCGTCGGGGACCGAGTTGAAGATCGGGTCGTACGGGAAGAAGGGATCCCCCGGGAAGTACATCTGCGTGACCAGTCGTTGTGCGAAGGCGCGTCCCATCAGCGAGAAGTGGATGTGGGCCGGACGCCACGCGTTGTAGTGATTGCCCCAGGGGTAGGCGCCGGGCTTGATCGTCAAGAAGCGGTAGCGGCCCTCATCGTCGGTCACACAACGTCCGGCGCCGGAGAAGTTCGGGTCAAGGGGCGCCGGCCAGTTGTCCCAGCGGTGGCGGTATCGACCCGCAGCGTTGGCCTGCCAGACCTCGACCAGCGTGTCGCGCAGCGGCTTTCCCTCGGTGTCAAAGACCCGGCCCGAGACGGTGATGCGCTCACCGATGGGGTCGCCCTCGTGCTGAGCGCAAAGGTTGGCGTCGTCTGCGGTAAGAACGCGGAGGTCGCCCAGCGCCGGGCCCGTGATCTCGGTGATTGTGTGCGGCAGGTACACCAGCGGCTGCTTGGGATGTCGCAATACCGTCGACTTGTACGGGGGGTAGTCGAGCGGCGGGTGGGCAGAGTCGGGCTCGCGGATGTAGGTACCGGGGGTGTCGACCACGGGGGCATAGATCCGGGTGGTGGTCTGCTCGCTGGTCATGTTGGCTCTCGATCCTCCTTGGCTGGTGCGATCACCTGGCGAGCAGTTCGCGCAGCGCTGCGAGCTCTTCGTCGGTGGGCGACGGCGTCGCCCGCGGCTGGTCTATCACCTTTAGATCCCAACCGGTGGCTTCCTGGACTTGCTTGACGTCTACCCCGGGATGCAGCTGGGTTAGCGTGAGCTCGGCCGAGTGCTCGTCGGGTTCGAGCACGCCCAGGTCGGTCACCACCGCGGTTGGGCCCTTGCCGCGAAAGCCCAGCCGGCGGCGGTCACCCGGACCGTCGCCAAAGCCGACGGTGGTCCGGAAGTCCAGACGCGACACGAAGGTCCTCGGAGAATGTGGGGCGATGATCACCACCTCCTCACAGCAGGCGGCGATCTCCGGGGCCCCGCCCGCGCCCGGCAGCCTCGTCTTGGGGTGGGCGTATTCGCCGATCACCGTGGAATTGAGGTTGCCGAAACGGTCGACCTGAGCGGCGCCCAGGAACGCCACCTGTACCCGTCCTGGCCCGATCCAGTAGTTGAACATCTCGGGCACCGAGACCACGGCGTCGGCGGTCTGCGCCAGCTCGCCGTCGCCGATCGAGAGCGGGATGTGGAAGGGCTTGGCGCCGATCGTTCCCGACTCATAGACGAGTACCAGCTTGGGGTTGTGGACCATCCGCGCGAGGATGGCGGCAGTGCTCGGCCGCCCCACCCCGATGAACACCGAGGTGGCGCGCTCCAGCCGGCGCGCCGCGACCACCGTCTGCACCTCTGCCGACGTCACCTCGCTCACCGTGTCTGCACCCCCAGGACGTTCTCGCGCATCCATTCCGTGAACGCCTCCCGGTCGCGGCTGAGCTTATCCCAGTAGCGGTAGAAGTCGTTGTCGCGCTCGGTAATCCCGAGGCTGTAGGAGGGAAGCGAGCCGCCGGGCGCCTCGGCCACGGCGTCGATCACCCATCCGGGGATCACGACCCCGCCCGGCCGGGGCTCGAGCCGGTCGACGATCCGCTCCACCGTGACCAGGGAGCGGTCGGCGGCCAGCACAGCCTCCTTCTGTACGCCGGGAATCCCCCACAGCTGCACATTGCCCTCACGATCGGCTTCCTGGGCATGGACGATCGCCACGTCGGGTCGCAGCGCGGGCACCGCGATCAGCTCCTCACCGGTGAACGGACAGGTGATCGGGGCCACGCCGGCGATCGGCGCCAGGTCCGTGCCCACATAGCCGCGCATCACGCCAAAGGGCAGCCGGGCAGCGCCCGCGGCGTAGCGATTGGCCATCCCGGCATGACTGTGCTCCTCGAGCTCGATCGGCCGCGGCCAGTCGTTCTCGACGGCGTCGCGGAAGCGATGCAGCGAGCCGACGCCCGGATTGCCGCCGTAGGAGAAGACGAGCTTGCGGGCCGCCCCCACCCCGACCATCTGGTCATAGAGAATGTCCGGCGTCATCCTGATGAGCTCGAGCTCCCGTCGTCCCTGGCGCATGACCTCGTGACCGGCAGCGAACGGGATCAGGTGGGTGAAGCCCTCGACGGCGACCGCATCGCCATCGCCGACGAGCTCGGCCACCGCCTCTGCGAGCGTGGTGAGCTCAGCCATCGATCGTGGTCATGTCGCTGAGCGGGGCCGTGCGCTCGAGTGGTAGGCCGACGTAGTTCTCGGCCAGTGAGGTCGCGGCCGCTCGCGAGCTGGCCAGGTACTCGAGCTGGGAGCGCTGCAAGCGTCGCCCGTAGGCGTCGCTCTCGGGATCTGTGTGCAGCATGGTCGTCATCCACCAGGAGAAGTGCTGGGCGCGCCACACCCGGGTCAGGCAGCGATCGGAGTATTCGTCCAGCCCCTGCTCGGAGCCCGAACGCAGCCACGCCACCAGCGCCCGCTCGAGCACGATCACGTCCGCTACGGCCAGGTTCAGCCCCTTCGCGCCAGTCGGAGGAACGATGTGCGCCGCATCGCCGGCGAGCAGCAGCCGGCGGTAGCGCATAGGCGCCGCCACGAAGCTGCGCATCGGGGTGATCGACTTCTCGAGCACCGGCCCCTCGGTCAGCTCCCAGCCCTCGCTCGCCAGGCGGGCGTGCAGCTCCTCCCAGATGCGCGCGTCCGGCCAATCAGCGATGTCCTCGGAGGGGTCGACCTGGATGTAAAGGCGGCTGAGGCTCGAGGAGCGCATGCTGTGCAGGGCGAATCCTCGCTCGCTGTGGGCGTAGATCAACTCGTCGGTCGACGGCGCGACGTCGGCGAGGATCCCCAGCCACGCAAACGGATACTCGCGCTCCCAAACCTCGAGGACGTCGTCGGGGATGCACGGCCGGCAGACACCGTGGAAGCCGTCGCAGCCGGCCACGAGGTCACAAGCGAGCTCGTGCTCGGCGCCATCCTGCGTGTAGCGCACGACTGGCTCGTCCCGATCCAGACCGCCGATCGACACCTCCGAGCACTCGAAGTGAAGCGCGTGGCCCGCCTCCAAGCGCGCCGCCACCAGGTCCTTGACGACCTCGGTCTGCCCGTAGATCATCACCGCCCGCCCACCGGTGAGCTCGGCCATGGGGATGTGGTGGCGCCGGCCGTCAAAGCACAGGTAGATGCCTCCGTGCACGAGCCCGTCGCGGTCCATGCGCTCCCCGACGCCGGCCTCGCGGAGCACGTCGATCGTTCCCTGCTCGAGCACCCCGGCGCGGATTCGCCCCTCCACATGCTTGCGGCTGCGGGCCTCGAGGATCACGGCGTCGATGCCCTCACGGGACAAGAGATGACCGAGCAGCAACCCCGCGGGACCCGCGCCGATGATCGCGACCTGGGTTCTGTCTCTCTTCACCCCCGCGGGACTTTACCCGTCCGCACAGCGCCCAATCCTCTCGTCCTGCGAACGGATCGGTCCTATGACTCCTGGATGTGGTCGGCCTCCCGGGGACCCGGGAAGGGCCGCGTGAGGCAGAATTCCTCGAGCGTGGCCTCCGGAACCCCTTCCACCCCCGGGGTATCTGAGGCCTCGCCGCGGGTGTGGGGATCATCGGCGAAGCCGCCCACCTCGACCGAGTGCTGCGGGCTGCGGTAGCCCGAGACCCCGATCAGGTGAAGCTGCAGGGCCTTGCCGAGGGCATCGAGGCGCGCGGCGATGATCGGCTCCTGATTGACCGTGTAGTTCGTCCCCGGCGCCGGGAAGAAGCCGTACTCGCCGCCGTGCGCGACGAACGGCGTGTTGGTGCACCCGCCCGGAGGCGCGACCGCTCCGCCCGAGGACAGGGTCTGGGCCCGGGCCGCCTCGGCATCGAGGACATTCGCCTCGTGAACAAGCGTGCGGTGAAGCGCACTCAGCTGGCCGGTGTCCTGCGAACGGGCTCGCTTGACGCTCAGCTCGCGATCGACGATCGACAGCCGCAGTTGCGCCACGTCGTCGCGCTCCCCGAGGACCGCGGCCGTGGCGCGGCGGCGTCGGGCCACCACGTCGACCAAGCGCCTGGCTTCGGCCTGCACGGCGTTTCGCGCGGCGGCGACGACGCGCGTCGTCTTGACATTGGTGCGCTCGATCGCCGTCAGGTTGCTGATGCCATTGATCAGCGCGTTGAACCCGTCTGAACTGACGACGACGTTGACCAGCGTGGGCGGGGGCGTCTCATAGTCGGCCCGCAGCTGGACGGCCAGGGACTGCAGGTCATAGGCGTAATCGTGGCGCAGTGTGACCAGCCGTGACCGGGACTCGGTGAGCTGCGTGGAGACGACGCCGAGCAGTCGCTGCTGAACCGAGACCGTATGCTGGATCGCGTTCAGCCTCGTCTGCAGGCTGTTCACCGATCCCTCGAAGCCCTGGATTCGGCGGTTCTCGGTAGAGATCCGGGAGCGGAGCTGCGCGGCGCGCTGCTGGCCGGCCTGATAGCGGCTCACGAGGTCGGCGTGGGCGGAGCCCACGGGCAGGGCTACGCCCGCGGCGCCCAGGAGGCAGAGGGAGACGATGGCGCGAGCTTTGAACATGCGTCGGTGTGGGCGGCACGCGCCGGGTAGCCGGGCATGGTTTGCGGGCGACGGCTCGCGGCCGGCGGCGACGCTAGCAAGCCCCCGGTTAGCGGGGGTTTTTCTGGGATCCGTGCACCCAAACTTGCAGCGGCGCCGGGTACGATGAGGGTCGTGATCTCGATCGTGTCGGCGGTGCTAACGCTGCTGGCGCTGGGGCTGGTGGCGGCGGTGGTGGTGGCTTTGGTCCGCGTGCGCCGCCCCTTCGAGGATGAGCGGCGACGGCTGGCGGTCGCGATCAAGAGCCTTCGGGAGGGCCTGGTGGTCACCGAACCCGGCTCGAGCGCGGTCGCGATCGTCAATCCGCGCGCCACCGAGCTCATACCCGAGCTCGGGCCGGGAGCGCGTGTCGATGGCCCCCAGAGCCCGCTGCCTCCGCTTGAGGTTGCCCTGGCCAAGGAGGTGATCGTCGAGCACGAGGGTCGCATCCTGGCGGTCACGGCGGTCCGGCTCGGAGATCCTGATGCCGGCGTGGTCTGGACGGTGCGTGACACGACCTCGCAGGCCCAGCTCGAGCAGGCCAAGAGCGACTTCGTGGCCACCGCCTCCCATGAGCTGCGCAGCCCCCTGACCTCGATCAAGGGCTTCGTCGAGCTGCTCGAGCGAGGGCCAGACCCGCTCACGGTCCGCCAGCGGGAGTTCGTCGACATCATCCTCCGCTCGACCGACCGGCTCGTCGACCTGGTCTCCGACCTGCTCGACGTCGCGCGCATCGACGCCGACCGCGTCGAGATCGACCTGCGCCCGATCGACATCGGCGAGGC
>JBAPXO010000171.1:0-15788 GCA_049284255.1 Solirubrobacteraceae bacterium
GGCAACGCATACCATTGCTCGGCGGTGACTGCTTCTCACGTGCGGCGACCGCCGGTCAAAGAGATGGTCTGGGTTCCGCCCGGCGAGTTCGACATGGGGTCGGCCGACTTCTATCCCGAGGAGGCCCCGGTCCGACGGGTCGCCGTCGACGGTTTCTGGATGGACGAGCACCCCGTGACCGTCGCCGAATTTCGGCGCTTCGTCAAGGCCACCGATCACGTCACCAACGCCGAGCGGGCGCCGGACGCCGCGGATTATCCGGGCGCCGATCCGGAGCTGCTGGTCCCGGGCTCGCTGGTCTTCCGGGCAACCAGCGGCCCGGTCGACGTCCGAGTCTTTCAAAACTGGTGGTCCTGGACCCCGGGAGCCTTCTGGCGCCGGCCCGAGGGACCCGGCTCTAACGTCGGCGGGCGCGAGCGCCACCCCGTCGTCCATATTGCCCACGCGGATGCGCTTGCCTACGCCCGGTGGGCGGGCAAGGACTTGCCCACGGAGGCCGAGTGGGAACGCGCCGCGCGAGGCGGACTCCAGGGCAGGGTGTTTGCGTGGGGCGACGAGTTCGCCCCCCGCGGCAAGATGATGGCCAACACCTGGCAGGGCGAGTTCCCATGGCAGAACCTCCTCACCGACGGGTTTGCCCTCACCTCCCCCATTCGCAGCTTCCCCCCCAACGGCTTCGGGCTCTTCGACATGACCGGCAACACCTGGGAGTGGACGTCTGACTGGTTCTCCGCTCGGCTCGTAGACGGCTCGGGCCCCGCCAAGCCAGCGTGCTGCATCCCCCAGAACCCCCGGGTCGAGTCTGCGGAGGGCAGCCACGCCCCCGGTGAGCAGATCCCGCGCAAGGTCATAAAGGGCGGCTCGCATCTGTGCGCACCCAACTACTGCCTGCGCTACCGCCCGGCGGCCCGTCAGGCCGAGGCGATCGACACCTCGACGTCGCACATCGGCTTTCGTTGCGTGGTCCGGCCCGACGGCGAGGGCACCCCTCCGGGCTGACGCGCCGGCCCGGTCAGGCCGCGGTCATAGGACCGGATCCGACCGGGAATCAATCATCAGCGACGGGGGAGGGGCTCGGGGGGCAGGGAGTCGATCGCATCCTGGATGCTGGGAAATACTCGTTGAAGCTTCGGGTCTGATCCCGCCCGGCGCAGAACGTCGCGGACCTCGCCGATGTCCCTGGCCACGCGCAGCCTGACGCCCATCTCCTGCAACTGGTCTGAGACCTGATCGAGCATCTGCACCGCGGTCATGTCAATAGCCGACACGTTGCTCGCATCCAGGATCACGGCGCGGATGCCATCACGGCGGGCGGCCGCCAGGATCCGCTGGCGAACGTAATCGGCATTGGCGAAGAAGAGTCCGCTCTCGACGCGCAGGATCTCGATTCCGGGAAGGTGCTCCCCCTTCGCGGCCCGTTGCGCATCGGCGTAGCGCTCGCCCGATCCCTGGACCCGGACCAGCTCGGCCACCCGCGGGCGCGAGGCGCGGTAGAGCAACAGCAGGAGCGAGATCGAGATCCCGATGAACAGACCGGGGAGGGTGTCGAAGACCGTGACCCCGAGCAGCGCCGCGATCGCGGCGATGAAGTCCGGTCGGGCCGCCACCCCATAGCTGCGGCCCAGCTTGCCGCCGTAGACGCGGTACAGACGGCCCAGGGAATGGATGTCGATGAGTTCGATCACCGCCGCGATCACGACCGCCGCCAGCGTGGCCTCAGGCAGCTTCTCGAACAGTCCGGTCAGCAGGAGCAGAGTGACGATCGTCATCACGGCGACCGCCAGGCCCGATACCTGGCTCCTTGCTCCGGCCGAACCGTTCACCGCGGTCTTGGAGAGGCTGCCGTTGACGACCATGCCGCTCGACAGGCCCGCTGCCAGGTTGGCGGCGCCCAGCCCCAGCAGCTCCTGATCGACATCGACCTCATAGTGGTGCTGGACGGCGTAGGTCTTGGCTGCTCCCAGTCCCTCAGCGAAGCCCACCAACATCACCCCCACCCCACCCCCGAGCAGGCGCACGAGCTGGTGGAAGTCGACGCTAGGGAATCCCAGCGACGGCAGCCCGCGATCGATGTGCCCGACGATCTCGACGCCGTGCGTGTCCAGGCTGAAGACCGCGGTGGCCACCACCCCAAAGGCGACGGCGACCAGCGAGCCGGGCACTCCGGGAGCCAAGCGTCTGAGACCGAGGACGATGGCCAGCGAGATGACGCCGATCAGCAGTGTCAGCGCGTGGGCATCGCCGAGCTCCGTGATCACGTGCCAGAGCTTTTGAAAGAAGTCGCCCGAGCCCTTCTCAACGCCGAAGAGCGCTGGGAGCTGACCGACGATGATCGTCAGCGCCAGCCCGACGATGAACCCCTTGAGGACCGGCTCCGAGATGAAATTGGCGACAAATCCCAGTCGGAGCAGGCCAGCGACCGCCGCCACCAGGCCGGTGGCGATCGCCAGCGCGGCGGTCATCGCCACGAAGGTCTGGCTCCCGGCCGTGGCGTAGGCGCCCACGGTGGCCGCCGACAGGGCCGCTGTCGCCGACATCGGGCCGGTGATGAGGTGCCGTGAACTGCCAAAGGCCGCGTAGAAGATCAGCGCGCCGGGGGCGGCGTAGAGACCGACGACCGGCGAGACGCCGGCGATCGAGGCGTAGGCGAGCGCCTCGGGGACCAGTACGGCCCAGACCGTCAGGCCGGCGATCAGGTCGCCGCGCAGCCACTCCCGGCGGTAGCCGCGTAGCGACGAGAACAACCAGCCGGGCATTGGAGTCAAGCGTCTTCGCCAAACGGGTGATTCGTCCTCACCCTGCGGGGGTGAGGACGTGCCAGCACGCGCAAACCCGCGCGGCTGCTGGCGACGCCTCAGGCGCCGTCGTCGGGCCGGCGTCCGACACGCCGCTGTGGCGTCCACAACGCCACCAGCCGCGCCAGCACGGTCACCAGGTAAAGCTGTCCCATCAGGGCTTCAAGCATGGCCAGGGCGCGGCCAAGCCCGGTTATCGGGATCAGGTTTCCGTAGCCGGTCGTGGTCAGCGTCGTGAAGCTGAAGAACACGTAGTCAGACAGCGTGTGGGTACCTGGAGGCGAAAGGAAGTGGCCGCCCGAGAGGCGCGCCACGCCCGAGTAGACGAAGGCGTAGATCAGCCCGAAGAGCACATACGCGCAGACGGCGCCGAGCAGCGTCTGGGCGGAGACGTGGGAGTGTGAGGCGATTCGGATGATGGTCGCCACCAGCGCCGCCGCCAGGAGGATCGCCGAGATGAACGAGGCCAGACCCACCAGCCGGCCGCCGACCAGAGCCGAGATCATGGCGATCAGGACGGCGGCCGTGGCGAGCCACGCGGCCCGTCGCCGTCGCCGCACGGGAACCTCCGAGGCCGCGAGCGCGGCGACCACGGTGGCCCCCTGGACGGCGGTGAGCAGCACCTGGGACCAGTCCCCACTGGGCAGCGCCGATACCAGGACGTAGGTGATCACGATCAGGATCAGGACGATCCCGTAGCGATCGGTGGCGACGTCGAGCACCTTTGCCACGCTCAGCGGGGCCGGTCGCCGACGGCGGGGGCGGTCGCCGCCGGCCTCAGCGTCCCCGGTCACGTTTCCTGCTGGATCTGCCGTCGGAGCGCCTCGGTGCCGACCATTGCCAGCACGAAGAAGACGAGCATCCCGAGCCACGTACCCGTGGCCGGGATCGGCTGCCAGATAAAGATCAGCAGCATGAGGACGGCGACGATCCCGAACGTTTCGGCGGGATGCTCCCGTAGAAACGGGGCGATGGCGTGACGACCGGCGGTCGACCACCGCGACGGACCCGCGAACCACGCGGCGATGACGACCACGACCCCGATCAGGATCACCGCGCCCGCGATTTCGGCCAGCGTGCTGGTGGCGATCGAGGTGACCGCCTGAGCCGCGGGACGCACCGAGCTGTCGTTCACCAGCGACTTCGGGACCTGGGAGACGATCAGCGAACGTGCCAGGAAGACGACCACACCGGCGACGATGCCCGAGACCCCGACCGAGAGCAGCGTCCGGCGGCGGCGGCCTTTGGCGATCACGATGGCCAGCAGGTAGAGCAGTGGGACGATGATGTTCAAAGCCAGCGCCAGCCCCCGGAGATCCCCACCGGCGTCCTGAACTAGCTTGATCTGATCCGATCGCAGGATGGTGAGCTCGGCGGCCGAGGCCGGGAGCTTGTTTCCCAGCGTGTTGGAGAGGCCGAGGCGACCGGCCGCATCATTGAGGATGTTGCGCAGATCGAGCGTCACCTCGCCGTTGTTGATCTTCAGCTTGTCGCTGCCGCCGTTGACGACCGTCACCAGGGCCTGATCGGCCTGGCGGTTGGCCTCTGCCCACAGCGCCTGGACGTGCGGGCGCGAAAGCGCCAGCTCGATCCCCTGGACGGCGGCGTTTCTCAGGGCGCCGGCGGCGGGCGCGGCGAGTCCCTGTAGCTGCTTGGGGAGCCCCGAGCTGATCAGCCCCGCCACGTCGACGTTGTTGTAGAGCTGGTCGGTTAGATAATTTGCGGTCGCCGTGCGGATCGGCGCGTTCTGGAGCAGCTGGGTGCTCGTCCGCGACCAGTTGTCAGGATTCAGCATCTGTCGGTTGGCCCAGATGGCCACGGTCGCGAGGATCGCGAGCACGGTCGTGACCACGAGCAGGACGTCGACGATGATGCGGCGTGGACCCCACGACCTGGGCCTGGGCGAGACGGGTTGCTCCTCCGCAGTTGTCACGGCAGTCAATATTCGGTGGCCCCGGGCGACGGCGTGTCACCCCGAACGGGTGAAATGCTAAGCGGACGCCCGGTCAGCAATGCCAGACTCAGACATCAGCAACTCCACCCCCGACGAACCTCGCTCCCCCCGGGAAGGCTGGCTGGCCGAGGTAGAGCGCGTCGACCAAGCGGTTTACGACGCGATCGCCGGGACGCCCACCCCGGCCCTCGATGCCGCCATGCGCCGGCTCTCAAACGCCGCCGACTACTCGCGCCTGTCGCTCGCCTCGGCCGGGCTGCTCGCGGTGGCCGGGGGCCCCGTCGGACGGCGGGCGGCCCTTGACGGCCTGGCAGCGCTCTCGGTGACCGCGACGGTCGTCAACCTCGTGGTAAAGCCTTTGGGGCGCCGCCGGCGGCCCGATCGTGCGGCCGCCGCCGTGCCTTCGGACCGTCACATCGCGATGCCGGGTTCCCGGTCGTTTCCCTCCGGGCACACCGCCGCCGCGGTCGCCTTCGCCTCGGGCGCAAGCCGTGCCCTGCCCGCGGCCGGCATCCCCTTGGATCTGCTGGCCGCACTCGTCGCCTATTCGCGGATCCACACCGGAGTGCACTTCCCTGGGGATGTGCTCGCCGGAGCGCTGATCGGCCTGATGGTCGCGAACCTGACGACCGGAGCCTTGGCCAAGCGCCTGGACACCGCCGGGCGCTAGTCCTCCTGTTCGGGCCGCTCTTCGCCCGGCCAGGAGCCGGTCATCCGGGTGTAGGCCTGGCGCGCCCCGTGGTCGACGAGACCCCGGATCAGTGAGAACAGCGCGCCCTCGATGAACAGCGCCGCAGCGAGCTTGAGGTAGTCCACCTCGCGATGCTCGGCCTTGGGCGGCTCCTCGTCGTCGACCACACCCCAGATCACGCCAAACAGCTTCTTGCCGATGAAGCCTGCGACCAGTCCACTTCCGACGCTGAACGGCAGGAAGAAGAGCTTTCCCATGATTCACCTTTCTCTTGTCTGCGGGGCGACTACTAGGTCTTGGGCTCGTTGCGCACCGGCAGGTAGGGCTCGCGATCGGCAGGATGCCCGCCCTCGATCTGGCGCCCGCGCTCGATCTCGGCGTTGAGCTCGGCGCCGAACAGGATCACGACGTTGGTCAGCCACAACCAGATCAGGAACACGATCACCGACGCCATCGCGCCGTAGGTCTTGTTGTAGGAGGAGAAGTTGGCGACGTAGAAGGCGAACAGGGCCGAGACGATGATCCACATCAGGACCGCAAAGATGCCGCCCGGGGTCACCCAGCGGAATCCGGGCTGGCGGACGTTGGGGCCCGTGTAGTACAGGATCGCCAGGATCACGGTGATGAACACCAGCAGCACCGGCCACTTGGCGATATCCCAGATCTGCACCGCCGTCGAGCCGACGCCGATTAGGTTGCCCACCTTGCTCGCGAGCGAGCCCGTGAACACCACGGCCACGGCGCTCAAAGTGAGGAGCACAACGGTCACCAGGGTCACCCCGACGCGGATCGGGAGGGTCTTGTAGATCGGCCTGCCCTCACCGACGTCCCAGACGACGTTGGAGGCGCGCATGAAGGCCGCCACGTACCCGGACGCCGACCACAGTGCCAGCACCAATCCGACGATGAAGGCCAGGCCGGCGGTGCTTTGCTGCGATTCGATGTTGTGGATGGCGCTGGTGAAGATCTGCTTTGCCGTCCCGGGTGCGACGGCGCTGAGGTTGTTGATCAGCGGTTGGGTCACCGAGTGGCCGATCAGCCCCAGCACCGAGACGATCACGATCAGCATCGGGAAGATGGCCAGCACGCCGTAATAGGTCAGGGCCGCCGCCAGATCGGTCAGGTGGTCGCCGTTGAACTCCTTGAAGGTCCGTTTCAGCACTCCTCCCCAGGCCGAGCGCGGCAGCTCGGTGGGCTGATCGGGCGCGGCCTCTTCGACGTCGCGTCCCGGCCCGACCTCACGTGTGGTCCCTTCCATGGCTATCGGCGCCCGAGCAGCCAGCCGACCAGCAGGCCGGCCGCGAACGCCCCACCCGTGGCAAACGGGAGCGGTTTGCTCTGCACGGTCTCGCTCACCTGAGCGGCGCCCGCACTCGCGGACTCCGGAGTTGCCTCCTTGGCCTTGGAGACGAACTCATCCTTCTTTCCGATCACGTTCTCCCGGGCGGTGGAGACCGTGTCGGCAACCGTCTGCTTGGCGGTCGCGATCTGATCCTGAGCCTGTGCCTTGACGTCCGTTTTGGCGGCCAAGGCCTCCACGGTGTCGCCGAGCTCCTCACGCGTCTGCTCGATCTCCGTCCGAATCTCTTCGGGCGTCTTGGGTTCGGTCTGGGCGGCGTCGGCGCCGGCCCGGTCCTCTGCGCTTTCACTCATCGCCGGCCCTCCTGTGCACGTTGCTTGGTCAACTCCACGTCCTCTTTGACGGTCTGTACGGTCTGCTCGGGCATCGGGGGCACCCCCTGCTTGACCTTTGTCTTGCCCTGGAGCGCGAGAACGCCCGCGACGGCGCCATACAAGGCAGCCGTTATCAGCGCCGCCAGCCAGCCCGTGACCGCCAGGCTGATGGCCAGCACGATGGCGGCGGTCAAAGCCCCCAGCGCGAACAGGCCGATCAGCCCGGCGGCGCCGAACATGCCGGCGCCGATACCCGCGGCCTTGCCCTTAATGGTCAGCTCGGCCTTGGCCAGCTCGAGCTCCTGGCGTACGAGAGTGGCGGTCTGGTCTGACAGCTGGCGCATCAGATCGGCCACCGAGCCATCGTTCATCGTGGACGAATCGCGTTGATCTGCAGCCATTCCTCCTCCTAAATTTCTCTTGCGTAGTCGGCAGGTTCGAACGTCAAGCTTCCCCCTGAGCGCGAGTTCAAGCGGATTCGCCTCAGGACTGCGGATCGTTGACGCTGTCGCCGCCTGACTGCGTGGCCCACGAGCCGTTTGAGCATTCGGGGCACGGAGGCAGGCTCTGGGTGGAACTCACGCTCAGCTCGTAGCCGCAGCTCGTGCATCGGTAGGTGCCGGCGGAGACGTCGCTTCCGGCGGGAACAGGGTCAGCCATGTTGATCCTCCTGGGTTTGGTCGTGTCGCTGGTCCGCGGGCGTTGAACGCGCGGCGCTTCTATCTGGTCGATCGTGAGCCTCGGGGCCCGACGGCGCGCTGCTGGAAGTCGGCGAGGTCGAGCTCCCCGCGGTAGAAGGCGGTCACCCCGTAGAAGACGAGCGCCCCGACGAGGCACAGCACGGCGTCGCCGAACCCGAGGGCGGCCCACGCGGCGACGAAGAGAAAGCCGATCAGAGCGGCGTATTGGGGTGGATTCATGCGAGCTCCCTGGTAGTGGATCGGTCATAGCCGGTCAACGTGACGCTGACCGGGAAGTTCGGTAGGCCGTGAGCCTCGAGGGCGTCTTTGACCCGCGCCTGGACGTCATGCAGGGCGTCGGCGACCGAGCGAGCGCTGCGCACGCGTATCTCAAGGTCGAGATGCTCATCTCCGAGCCGGCCGTGCGCGGCGGTCACCTGTCCATTTGCGGCGGCGGCGAACTCGGCGGCCCGCTCGACGGCACGGGGCTGAACCTCGGTGACTCCCCGGTCGCGGTCGCCGACCCGGAATGATCCCCGGGCTAGGTACGGACGCGGGAGCTCCTGGAAGGCCAGATAGATACAGACGAGGAACACCAGGAGACCGGCGAAGCCGGCGATGAGGCGGACCGCCGTCGTGTAGTCGCTGTGGTGCAGGCCCGCCGCGTCGTGATAAAGCGTTCGATAGCCGCTGATCGAGTTGACGGTGTGGGGCGAGACCTTGACCGCCAGAAGCACGACCATCAGGCCGTACCACACGAGCGCGAGCCCCAGAAGGACGGTTAGGGCTCGCACGACATAGGCGAGGGCCGGCGTGCGGAGCTTGACGCGCTGGCGGATCATTGCGCTCGTGAACCCGATTCGCCGACGGTCAGGTGGACGCGCGGCTTGAGGTGAAAGGGATCGGCGATCGGCGCCACCGAACCGACCACATCCCGGCTCACCTGCTCGGGATCGCTGCTTCGCGATCGTTCGCCGCGGAGAACGATCCGCCCGCGGCGGCGCCGGTGCGAGAACGAGAGCCGGGGTCGCCGGATACCCGTCGTCCCATCGGTGCGCTGCGCCAAGGTTTGAGCCATCTCCCCCAGAACCCGGGGCCGAGCCGCGAGCGTGCCCTCGCTCGAGGACTCGAGGACGGCCAGCCGGGGCTGCGACGAGCGCAGTGTTCCCAACAGGAGCAAGACGCCGAGCGCGATCGCCCCGAGCCCGCACAGGAGGGCGATGCCCGCCGTCTGTCCCGGGGTTGCCAGCTGGGCCAGCCAGTGGCCGATGTGGTCGCGAACGCGACTCAGATGCAGGAGGCGGTCGGGACGAATCGAGCCCAACCCGACCACCGCGTCGAAGCAATACAGCGCCACGCCCAGCCCGAGGAGCGCGAGTGCGAGCATCAGGACGGCTCCGATCAGCCGCGTGAGCGCCCTAAGCGTTGGCATCGCCGTCCTCGGACCCGAGCACTCCGACGAAGTTGACGAGAACGCGGCCCAGGGGCACTCCGGCGGCCGAGGCGGCGTGGCGCACGGCGGCCGCCACCCGGTCGCCCAACTGGGGTAGCGGGACCAGCTCGGCGATCAGCGATAACGAGACCTCGTAGCCATCCTCGCCGGAGGCGGCGCATACGACGCCGGGGACGCGCTGACCGGCGGCTGCGGTTACACGGAGCCCCAGCGGCCCGGCGTCCGTATTCAGGACGCCGGGCACACCGAGCGCCGCGTCGTGCGCCACCCGCGCCAGACGCAGCCGGCCGGACGACTCCCGCGACTGCTCATGCACAGCCTGGCCGGCGTCCGCTTCCATGCCATCGATTCCCGTTCTCACGCGACGCGCGCGGGGCCCTGGTCATCGTCATCGTCGTCGCCCGGGAAATGCAGGTCGTTGACGGCGACGTTGACCTCGGTTACCGAGAGGCCGGTGATGCCCTCAATACGCCGAATCACGTTGTCGCGAACGCTCTGGGCGATTTTCGGGATCGACTCGCCGTACTCGATCAGGACCGTGAGGTCGACCGCCGCCTCACGCTCACCCACTTCCACCGACACGCCCTGAGTCCGGCTGTCGCCGATCCCCACCCGCTGGGCGACCGAGCCGACAGCCCGGGCGGCGCCGCCGCCCAGCTGGTAGACGCCGTCGACCTCTCGTGCGGCGATTCCCGCCACCTTGGTGACGACGGCGTCGGCGATCGAGGTCGAGCCCTGCTCGGTCTGCAGGCCGCCGGCTCCGTCACCCTTGGGTCGTGTGCCCCGGGGCTCCAAAGAGGCCCCGGGGCTGGTCTTTTCCGCTGTGTCCTGCGCCATCTCATATCTCCTTGTCGTCTGTGGTCTCGGTCAGGCGCTCAGGAGGCGCGGTTCTCGGGCGCGTCGGATTCGATCCGCTCCTTGCGGACCTCTTCGGACACCTCTCGCTCCTCGCTCACGACATCGGTGTCGAGGCGAACGCGTTCCTTGGGCACGGTTTGCTTCTCGACCACGGGCTGCTCTTCGTGCAGGACGACCTCGTGCTCCTCCTCGGAGATGCCGGGTCCGTCGAGCGCCTGGTCGCGGTTGTCATCGGTGATCGGCTCGCGCTCCAGCCTGACCTCCTCACGCTGGACGGGAACCGTCTGCGTGACCTCCTCGGTGACCACGTACTTGCGCAGCCGGGCGCGCCCGGCTTCCCGGCGCTCGGTGCCCACGCGCAGCTCCTCTTCTGAGCGCGTCATCGCGTCGTCGGTCGTCGGCCCGCTCGTGTCGTGGCCGGTCTCGGCCTGCCGGCCGGCGTTGCCATAGCCGGATTCGCCCGTGGGCTCGGCGAGCGGCGCGGAATCACCGCCGGCCGCGCCTTCGGCGCTCACCGATCCCTCATCGGTGTAGGGCACTCCGTAATGCTCGAACAGCCGGCGCTCCTCATCCTGAGAGAGCTCGCCGTCGTTGTCGATGCTCGGGGCATCCTTGACCTGATCCTTTGTTACGTCAACCGTCACGTCCTCGCCGGTAGGCGAGGCTCCGGCCAGGGGAACGAAATGCGACTTGGTCCCGAACAGCCCGGTGTTAACCAGCGCCCACTCCGGCTTGCCCGTCCGCTCGTCCTCATAGATCTGGTCGATCTTGCCGACCTTCTCGCCCTGACTGTCGAGCAGGTTGCGGCCCTGCCAGCCGTAGGCCTCCGTGGTTTCGGTCATCAAACTCTCCTATTCCTCGCGGACCGGCGGCCCGCGCTCGCGCAATGGGTGGACCCTGATCCGCCGGCGGGAATACACGTGCGCGGCGGCTCTTTAGCCTGGACGAGACCGGCGAGCGCCGAGCGCCGCGGTCCTGATCACTTAGACCGGCGTGGCCGTGATCGGGTTACACGAAATTTTTCTCGGCCTCTGTGATGTAACCCCCGGACGGGGAAGCTTGTCTACTAAGGAGAGCGCTGCTGTCTGGCGCGATCCGGCTCCGGAACCCGTCCCCGAATTGACCGCCATAGAAGAGCTCGAGCGAGAGCGCACTCGCGCCCCCTCCATCCCCGATGCCGACCAGCAGCTGATCCAGCGAACGCTCGACGGTGACATGCACGCCTTCGAGCAGCTGGTACAGCGTCACCGCGACGTTGTCTTCCGGGTCGCCAGCCGCATCGTCGGCACCGACCACGCCGATGACGTCAGCCAGGACGCGTTCCTGCGCGCGTTCCATCGTCTGGGAAGGTTTCGCGGCGACTCCTCGTTTCGCACCTGGCTGCTGCAGATCACCCAGAACGCGGCGCTCAACGAGCTGCAGCGCTCACGTCGGCGTCAGACCGAGGACGGTGAGGCATCCGACCCCGTCGACCCCGACCGCACTCGCCAGCCCGCGTCCGAGCTCGAGCGGCGCGAGCGCCAGCAGCGGCTGGAGACCAAGCTCGGTCTGCTCCGGGACGAGTACCGCAGCCTGCTCGTCTTGCGCGACCTGGAGGGCTTGAGCTACTCAGAGATAGCGGAGGTTCTGGAGATGCCGTTGGGAAGCGTCAAAGGCCGTCTGCATCGTGCCCGGGGCGAGTTGATCGCGCTCCTGCGGACCAATACCTATGACTGGGAGCTGCCGACATGACCGGCTCCTCCGGATCCGACGGCGAGCTTTCCCCGCCTGAGCGGGCTCTCAACAACCACCTGGAGCTTCTGCGGCTCTCTCCACCGGAGTCGCGGCCGGGCATCGTGGCCCGGATCGTGCGCACCGCCCGCTGGCAGCACGCTGTACGTCGGCCCGTGCTCGCCATCGCGGCCGTGGCGGCGGCTGCGCTCGACGGCATCCGGCTCCTGTTCTTGGGCAGCCGTCGGCGATGACCACGCTTACGGCCTCGATCCTCAGCCAGGCCGGTCAGGAGCTCGGCAGCTTCCTTCCCCGCCTGGGCGGCGCGCTCGTGCTGCTCGTGGTTGGGATCCTCATCGTCCGCCTGCTCGCCCGGCTGCTCATCAAGGCGCTTCAGACGATGGGCGTCGACGCCCTGGCCGAGCGCGTGAGGATCAACCACGTCCTCGAGAGCTCCGGCCTCGGCGACTCGCTGTCCGTGGTCATCGGGCGGGCCATCCGCATCGCCCTGACCATCGTGGTGTTGTTCGCCGCCCTCTCGCTGTTGGGGCTGCAGTTCCTCTCGGACTCGCTCAACAAGGGCATTCAGGAGCTCCCCAAGCTTCTGATCGCCGCCGCGCTCCTGCTGGCGGGGATCGTAATCGCGGGCTACGCCCGGGAGCGGGCCGATCGCCTGTCGCAGCAGATGGACAGCCCGGTCCCTTTGGGCAGGGTCGCCCAGATCGCCGTCTTGTCGATCTTCGGGATCATCGCCGCCGCCCAGATCGCGATCTCGACCATCGTTCTGCTACTGCTCGTCGGGATCCTGCTCGCCGGCGCCGTGGCCACGTTCGCGCTCGCCTTCGGTCTCGGAGGTCGCGATGTGGCCCGTGCGCTCAGCGCCGGGCGGTACCTGCGCCACGACTACGTGCTGGGCCAGGAGATCGGGGTTGGCGACGTCCGCGGACGCGTCACCTCGATCGAGCCGATGACCACGGTGCTCGATGCCCAGGACGGACGGCTGATCCGCGTCCCCAACCACCTGCTGCTGCAGAGCGTAGTGACGATCTACGAGGACGCGGCTACTGGCGCTTCCCGAGCCCCGTGACGACCTCGCGCAGCCGCGCGGGCCCGCTGGTGGCACCGGCCAGCGGCGGGGTCGGCGCGTCGGCGGCCTCTCGCATCCCGTGCATGAGCTCGACGATCGCCTCGGTTGCCGAGACCCTCGGACTCCAGCCGAGCTCCTCGCGGGCGCGCGCTGTGCTCATCAGCGGGACCTTCAGAGCCATGTCCAGCCAGCCCGGCTCGGCCGGCTGCAGCCGCAGGCCAAAGCTGGCGGACGCGCCGGCGCGCAACACCCGCGGCGAGACCTTGACCGGACGGGCGTTGAGCATCTCGGCGAGCTCGGAAGCTCCGATCACCGGCTCGGCCGCCAGGTTGAACGGGCCCCGGACGTCGCCCACGACGGCGCGCCGGTAGGCATCGCCCACGTCATCGCACTGCACCGCCTGAAAGCGCAGACCGTCGACGGCCGGTGAAAATGGGAACAGCTGCGAGCGCAACAGCGCGCGCGGCAGAAACGGGCCGATGAAGAGCCGGCGGATCTCCGTCGCGGCTTCACGCTTGAAGATCAAGCCGGGTCGCATCCTGACCACCCGCGTCCGTGGGTGATCGGCCTCGAAGCGGTTGAGCATGCGCTCGACGTTTGCCTTGTGACGCGAGTAGAACGACGTCGGAATCCCGTCGGTGGGCCAGGATTCGTCCACCAGATGGTCTTTGGGCCCCGGGGAGTACGCGCCGACCGAGGAGGCGTAGACGAGCGTCCCCACCCCGGCGTCGGCCACGGCTTCGAAGACCCGTTCGCAGCCACGGAGGTTGACCCGAGAGGTCACCGACTCATCACGGCCGGGCTGAATCAGCCACGCCAGGTGAACCACGGCGTCAGCCCCGCTGAAGATCTTGACTAGATCCGAGTCAACCACGTCCGCCTGAACGAACTCGACGCCGGCTCCAAGCGCGGCCGGCGTGCGCCTGGCGAGGCCGACCACCTCGTCCACGCCGGGATCGGCAACCAGGGCCGCGACCACGCTGGTGCCGACGTTGCCGGTGGCGCCGGTGACCACGACCCTCATGGCGTCAGGTGTTGAAGCGGGGCAGCACGTGGTCGCGGTAGGCCGCGAAGAAGCCGTCGTGCTCGGACCCGATCTGGTTGACGTAGAGCTCATCGAAGCCCGCCTCCTGGTAGGCGGTTAGCGCCTCGATGTGGCTGTCGACATCGGGGCCGCAGACCACCTCCTCGGCGACCATATCCTCGGTCACGAGCTCGCTTGCCTGCTGGAAGTGCTGCGGGGTGGGCAGCACCTGCGCGAGCTCGCCGGGCAGCGCCTCGTTGGGCCACAGCCGGTACGCAGTCTCCCGCGCGCGCTGCTCGTCAGCTGACCAGCACACCTTGGTCCCGCCCTGGACGAGCTTTCCCGAGCCTGCCTGAGAACGGAACTGCTTGACCGAATCCTCGTCAGGCTGGACGGTCACGTAGCCGTCGCCGACGCGGGCGGCTAGGTCCACGGCCTTTGGCCCGAACCCTGAGACGAGGATCGGAGGCAGCGGGTCGGGCAGGTCGTAGACACGACATTGCGCCACCCGATAGTGCCGGCCACGGTGGTGCTGAACTCCGCCCTCCCACAGCTTCCGGATGACCTCGATCGCCTCCTCGAGCATCTCCAGGCGCTCGTCGGCCTCGGGCCACGGGTCGCCGAAGATGTGCTCGTTGAGCGCCTCCCCAGACCCTAGGCCGAGGCAGAAGCGACCGTCGAGCAACAGCGATGCGGTGGCCGCGGCCTGGGCGATGATGGCGGGATGGATGCGCATGGTCGGACACGTGACCGCGGTGGTCACCTTCATGCCCGGAGCCGCCGCCGCGATGGCGCCGATCGTCGACCACACGAACGGGCTGTGCCCCTGGCTGTCGGTCCATGGGTGATAGTGGTCTGAGATCCACAGACCGTCAAACCCGGCCTGCTGAGCGGCACGTGCCTGGGCGACCAGCTCCTTGGGTCCCCACTCCTCGCTGGAGAGGAAATAGCCGATCCTCATACGCTCACCCGGGGCATGTCTCGCGCCAAGTTGCCCCGTGGGTCAGCCTGCTAACCAAATGTCGGTCGGCGCGACCTGAAATGGCGTCTGTGGAGCTTAATTTCGGGTATAGCTTCCGCGGTGAAGAGGGGCTCCCCGCCTTTCCCCGGTGCGCGCCACGACGTCGCAAGGCGTCGTCGAAGGCGCGCGCTGGCGCTGATCGCCTCGGGGGTACTGGCAGCCGGGCTGACCGGGTGCGGCAAGCAGTCGATCCTTTCCACCCACAGCAAGCCCGCCCACGACATCGCCTTGCTGTGGTGGTGGATGCTGGCCGCGGCGGCGATCGTGTTCTTCGGCGCCGTGGCCCTCCTGGTCCTCGCCTGGTTTCGCCGGGACACCCCCGGTCTCCCGTTCTTCGGCGAGCGTGAGGCCGCCGGTCAGGGCATGGTTCTGCTGTTCGGGGTGGGCATCCCGATCGTCGTCCTCCTCGTCCTGTTCGGCGTCTCCGACGTCTACCTCGTGGGTAAGACGGGGCCGCCCAACCCCAAGACCACGGCGATGACGGTCGACGTCATCGGCCACCAGTGGTGGTGGGAGGTCCGCTACGACGGCAGCCGAGTGATCACCGCCAACGAGATTCACATACCCGCCGGCACCCGGGTCAACGTGGTTGCCACCACCGCCGACGTGATCCACAGCTTCTGGGTGCCGGCTCTCAACCGCAAGATCGACATGATCCCGGGCATCACGAACCGCGTTTTGCTCGACGCTTCGTCTCCCGGTGTCTACCGCGGCCAGTGCTCGCAGTTCTGTGGCTTTCAGCACGCGCACATGTCGTTCTACGTCTACGCCCAGCCCGCCGCGGCCTTCCGCGCCTGGCTGAGCAACCAGCTCTCGGCGGCTCGGTCACCGGTGTCCGCCC